>CACZQQ010000217.1 GCA_902783355.1 uncultured bacterium | reverse complement strand
GGCCGCCTCAGCTCCGGCGGCGGCTCCATCACGCAGATGCCCATCCTCACCATGCCCTCCGACGACATCTCGCATCCCGTCCCCGATCTGACGGGCTACATCACCGAGGGGCAGATCGTGCTGGACCGCGAGATGCACCAGCGCGGCATCTACCCGCCCGTCGCGGGCCTGCCCTCCCTCTCGCGCCTCATGAAGGACGGCATCGGGGAGGGGCGCACGCGCGCCGACCACCCGCATGTGGCCTCGCAGCTCTTCGCGGCCTACTCGAAGGTGAAGGACATCCGGTCGTTGGCGGCGGTCATCGGCAACGAGGAGCTCTCCCCCGTGGACCAGCTCTACATGAAGTTCGGCGAGGCCTTCGAGCAGAGCGTCATCGCGCAGGGCGAGTTTGAGGACCGCTCCATCGAGCAGACGCTGGAGCTGGGCTGGAAGGCCCTCAAGATCCTGCCGCGCGCGGAGCTGCTCCGCGTCTCCGAAGAGGAGCTCAAGCAGTACTACGACTGACCATGGCCCGCCTGAATGTCGCACCAACCAAGAGCGTCCAGCTGAACCTGCGGCGGGACCTGGAGATGGCCACCGAGGGCTTCAATCTCCTGGAGCAGAAGCGCGAGATCCTCGTGATGGAGCTGATGCGCCTGCTGGAGAGCGTGAAAGCCGTCCGGCAGGAGATGGCCGCCAAGCGGGACCGCGCCTACGCCACGTTGCGGCGCGCCATCGCCCAGAACGGCTACTTCCACACGCGCAACGTGGCGACGGGGCTGCACTACGACCACCGCGTGACCCTCTCCACCCACGTCGTCGCCGGCTTCCGGATGCCGACCATCCAGGTCCAGCCCGCCCAGTTCCACTCCCAATACGGCTTCGCCGCCACTGACTCCCTCATCGACCAGACGCAGCAGCACTTCCTTGAGATGCTTCAGGTCGTGACGCGGCTGGCCGAGCTGGAGACCACTGTCATCGTCCTCGCCCGCGAACTGAAGAAGACGCAGCGGCGCGTCAACGCCCTGGAGCATCTCTTCATCCCCGACTACAAGGAGACCCTCCGCTACATCGGCGAGAGCCTCGAGTCCCGCGAGCTGGACGCATTCTTCACCAACAAGATGATCAAGAAGCGCCTGGAGGCCGCCAACGCGGCGTCCGCCGCGCCCCAAGAGTCCAACCACAGCAACCCGCAGGAGGAGACCCCATGAACGACAAGCAGATGATGGCCTGGCGCGACGAGGAGTTCATGGACAAGTTGCTCGTGGTCGTGGACGGCTCCGAGGCCTCGGAGCGCGCGGTCGAGTTCGCCCTCCGCCTCGCCCACAAGACCGGCTGCCGCCTGGAGGCCGCCTATCCCATCGACACCGCCCAGATGGACTACCTCCTCAAGCTGCACTATTTCGTCAGCGAGGAGCGCGCCAGCCTGGAGGAGGAGCTGGAGGTCAAGGCGCAGAGCTACCTGCTGCGCGTGGAGAACCTGGCGGCCGCCTGCGAGCTGGAGGTCGAGACGACCATCCTGCGCGGCGCCTTCCATACCGCCCTGCTCAGGCATGCGCGCGAGACGGCCGTGAAGGGCATCATCCTGGGCGGCTGCCGCTTCAGTTCGGAGGAGAAGAACTTCTCGACCAACGAGCGGCGCCTCCTGCTGGAGCTGGCGGAATGCCCCGTCTTCTTCATCCCCGAAGCACGCCGCGACAATCTCCTATGGTAATATATAATATATTGCACGGCAATAAGTTATGAATAGGCTTCAGGCCAATCTATGCCTTGTCTGCGTGACCCTCTACTGGTCCGCGGAGGTCATCCTCTACGCCTGCATTCCCAAGGGCATCCCGCTCTTCGCGACCTCGTGCGTGACTTCGTATGCGGGCGGCCTGCTGCTGCTGGCCGCCTTCTGGCGCCGCATCTGCACGTCGATGCGGCAGGTCGGCGGCCCCCTGCTTTTAGGCTGCCTTCTCATGGCGGCCTTGAGCGCTATGTACAATACAATGTATTTATATGGCCTGAAGTTCTTCGATGTGACGACGGGGGCCTTCACCATCAGCATGACCATCGTCGTCCTGCCGGTCGCGCTTCTGACCATGCGTCGGCACGTCAGTCCGGGGACGTGGCTTTCCATTGCGCTTGTCACGGTGGGCATTGTCCTGGCCATGGGGCCGTCGCTGCACGGCGAACAGCTGCCCGGCCTGGCGCTGATGGGGGGCGGCTGCCTCCTGCGCGCCATTCTCATCGTCATTTTGACCGACATGGTGAAACGCCACGATCCCATCGCCATCGCCTGCTTTCTGGAGCTCTTTGCGGGCATCCTCTCGCTGGGCGGCTGGCTTTGCGAGGACAGCCGCCTCTTCTTCGGGCTGCCGTTCTCGCGCACGCTGGTGGCCTCATGGGCCATCTACTCCTATTTCATCGTCGCCATTGCACAGGTGCTGAACACATTTGCGCTGAAGCATGTCACGGCGGCCAATGCGACCATCGTCTATTCGCTGGAAATCATCTTCTCCATCATTTGGGGCACGTTCTTGCCTGCCGATCTGGTAGGGCACGTGAAAATCACGCCGATGATTCTGCTGGGCATGGCGTTCGTCTTCATCGGCAGCCTGGCCGAAATCATCGACTTCAAGGGGAAGCGAGAGAGGCATGAAGAGATCGGGCGGGAGGGAAGCGCATGAAGAAGCATCCCATACGCCTTTTCCTCCTGCTGCTCGCCGTCTATCTGGTCTTCGCCATGCCCTTCAGGGTCATGACGCTGATTCCGGGCTTCACCGACGTGCGCCCCGTGACCGCGCTGGGCCCCATCTACGGCGTCTTCTTCGGCCCCGTCGGCTGGTTCGCCTCCGCCTGCGGCAACACGATTGCCGACGCCATCGGCGACGCCCTGCGCTGGTCCTCCCTTGCCGGATTCGCCGCCAACTTCTTCGGGCCGTGCGTGATATGGTATCTGTGGAAACGCTACGGGCGCCATCCCTTCGCCCTGCGGACCTGCCGCGACCTCCTCTTCCACACGGGCACGCTCCTCTGCTCCGCCCTGCTGGAGGCCGCCATCATCACGCCCGCCGTCGCCTGCGCCTATCCGGATGTCGACGCCGCCTTCTTCGCCTGCACCGTGATCGGCAACACCTTCTTCTTTCCTATTATATTGGGAATCCCCCTCGCCATCCTCATGCAGGAGGAGCTCGGCTTCGAACCCTATCTGGGGGAATAGGGCAGGCCGACGGTATTGGGCGAACCGTCAGCAGGAGAGGAAGACGGCGCCGAGCAGCAGCAGCAGGAGCGCCAGCCGCTGGGTGCCGCTGCGCTTTTCGCGCAGGCAGACCAGCGCATAGAGTTCAAAGGAGATGATGGAGGCGGCGACCGCCACGGGATAGGCGATGGCGCCGACGCCCGCCTGCGCCAGGGCGTCCATGCCGCGGTAGAGCACGAAGAGCGAGCCGAGGATGTCGACGACGCCCAGGGCGATGGCATACCTCCATGTGCGGCCATGGGCCAGATGCGCCCAGGTCTGCCGCCGGTGGCTGCCGTGTTCCCACAGCAGGTTCTTCAACAGCATGCCGCCGCCCAGCCCCAAGGTGAAGTAGAGCGATCTCCAGCAGCTTTCAATGGATTCAGCGCCAGCGAGATACGAAGGCATGTTCGATGTCACCTGCGTCACGCCCGTCACCACAAACGCCAGCAGGGCGGGCAGGAGCCATCTGCCGTTCAGCGATTCGCCCTTGCGCCGTCCCTGCAGGAGGATGCCCGCCAGCACCGCCAGCACGCCGAGGCTGTTCAGGACGGTCACGCGGGAGCCGAAGAAGAGGACGCCGACCAGGAAGGGGAAGACCAGGGCCGATTGGATCAGCGCCCAGATCAGGCCGTTGGGGCCGCGGGCCATGGCGACGGCCATGATGTCCAGCTGGAAGAAGTTGAAGAGGCCGCAGAGGACCAGCAGGGCGGCGGTGGCGGCCACCGGGGCGCCGGCCGGCGGCAGGCCTGCCCGCCAGCAGACGCAGGCGAAGACCAGCAGGGCGACCACCGCGTTGCCCAGCAGCAGCGTGGCCATGGGGATGCCGATTTTCGGCGCCTTTCCCGCGACATAGCCGTAGATGGTCCAGCTGATGCCGAGGAGGCACATGTAGAGGAGGCCTTTGAGGAGAAGCATGGGCGTGGGAGGCGCAGGGGTCAGGGGGTCGCCATGCCGTCCGCCAGCTTGGTGTAGCGGCGGATGAGCTCGATCTCTTCGGGGTCGTAGGGCTGCAGGCTAGGCCGGAAGAGGTCGTGGAACCACTTTGTGAAGTCGAAATGGGCGATGGACGCCCTGTCGCGGTTCCAGAGGTCGAAATAGGCCTCGTAGGGTTCGTAGGTCTGCGAAAGGCCCGCGACGAAGCCCCAGTTCCAGCAGCCGATCTTCTCCAGGCAGAAGAGCGGGAAGAGCTCCTGGATGGTGTTCTGGTTGCAGCGGCAGAGCCATTCCGTGTTCAGCAGCGGCCGCCCGAACTTGCGCAGTTCGATGATCTGGTCGATATTGGCCTGGTAGGGCAGATAGTTATGATAGGAGATGACGTCGGAGTTCTCCAGCGCGAAGGCCTCCGTGGCCGCGTAGGTGCGCTTCGCCGCCCATCCCCAGACGCCCGTGGTGACCGGCTGGAGCGTCTCCTGCTTGCGGGCCTCCGCGAAGAACTGCTTGAGATGCGGCAGCGTGATCTCGCCGCGGTTCGCGTTGCCCGGCTCGTTGAAGAGGTCCCACACCACGATCCGCGGGTCGGCGGCGTATTTGGCCATGATTTCGCGGACCATGGCATAGACGCGTTCGGCGGTCGCCGGCTCGTCCAGGAAGGGGTTGTATCCGGCCACGCCGGGGGGCAGCGGGCGGTGCTTGTGCTTCTGGCCGCCGTGGTAGCCCCAGTCGCAGTGCTGCGGGCCAGGCGCGGGCGGGCGGTATTCCGTGTCGTCCTTCGGCATGACGCAGTCGTTGCCGAAGCAGACCATCAGGCCGATGCCGTGCTTCGCGGCCGTCTGGAGGACGCGCTCGAAGCGCTGCATGAAGCCGTCGTGCTGCTGGTCCCAGACGACGAACTCCAGGATGACGCGGATGGAGTTGAAGCCGATGGAGGCCATGAGGGCCAGTTCGCGGTCCATGGTCGCCAGATGCTGTTCGAAATCCAGCTCCTGCCAGAAGGCGATGCGGTTGCAGCAGTCGGCGGGGAGGTAGTTGCAGCCCCTCAGCCACGGGGTCTTCTCATGCCATTCCTTCGCTTTCGCGAGGCTCCATTGTGGTGTGCTCATGATTAGTTTTTTTGATTGGCTCTGTTCCCCACGAGGGGAGGTAAAACAAGCATGCTGTCGCGCCCTTGCGGGCGCCGGGGGATCTGGATTGGCCTTCCGCAGGCTGCGCGCCCTTCCGCCTTCGCCAAGGCTACGGCGGACAAGCCGGGCGCTTGCCAGCGGTTACGCAAG
>CACZQQ010000216.1 GCA_902783355.1 uncultured bacterium | reverse complement strand
GATCTCGCCGCTCTTGATGTTCAAGGTGACGTTCTTCACGACCTTCAGCGAGCCGAAGGACTTGCTGACATTGTCAAACTTCAGGAACTCTTCCAATGGTGGACAATCCTCAAACGCATAGGCCCGGACATGCTCCGGGCGGGTGGGTTGACGGCTATGGCGGCCGAGGGATGACGACTGCACGCGCCCGCGCGGGCGCGGCAATCATGCTAAATATATATTTCCAAGCGCGGATTGTAGGCAGAATCCAACATCAACCTGCATGGCCGCCGTCTTGGCGCGCCTTCCTGCTCTCCCTTCTCGCCGCCATGGCGGCCTGCGGGCGCCTAGTCCACGGCGCCGAACTGGACGAAGGCGAGCCTGGCGGTGCCGCCGACGCTGCGGGAGCCGGAGCCGAAATAGAAGGTGCTGGCCGTCTCCGGCGGCATATGGTGCGGGGTGTATTCACGGTCGGCCACCAGTGCGCCGTCCACCCAGACACGGAGGCGTCGGCTGCGGGGGTCGCCCCAGACCTCCAGCAGGAAGGGCTTGCCGTTTTCGGTCGGCAGTTCGTATTGGCCGAGCGGGCCGACCAGATTGGCGTTCCTGTCGATGATCAGTTCGACGCTGTGCCGGTCCCATCCGTTGTTGATGACGGCGTAGAAGAGGAGGCGGTGCGGCTTGTCCTCGCCGTCTTTCGGGACTTCCAGCCGCGCGCGCAGTCCGAAGGCCCCGTATATGGTCACGAGGCGGTCCAGCCCGCGGAATGGATAGTATCCCGCCCTGCCGAGGGTGTGGTCCAGTGCCAGCCAGCCGTTGTCAACGTGGACGCAGCCCTCGGCGTAGCCGTTGACCCATCCGCCGTCGGGCAGGCCTGTCAGCGCGTTGTAGCTGACGGCCCAGCCTGTGTTGGCACGCAGCCTGGCCAGCGCCTCCTCGGCGGGAATCGGCGCGGGCGGCGCGGCCTTCTGCTGCGTGTACTGCTCCCGCGGCATCGGCATCCATTTGACGAGGGCGACCTGGTGCGGCAGGTAGTTCCCCCGCCCGTCGATGTAGCTGCGGTTCTGGCCGGTGCCGTAGGCGGTGACGAGGCAGCCGCTTTCGGGCAGATAGTGGGTGCTGGTGTTCTGCGGCGCGCCGTAGAAGTGGGCCACCGCCACGCGGTTGCCCTGGCTGTCCGTCAGCACGCAGCCGTGGGTCCATTTGGCGAGGACGTAGCGGTGGTCCGTGTCCCATGTGCGCCCGTCGTCGTAGCTGACGACGGCCTCGATGCCATAGGTGTCGCGCCCGTCGGTCTTGGGGTAGCCCATGCGGACCACATAGGTCATCACGACGCGTCCGTCGGGCAGCACCGCGAAGCTGGGGTGGTGGCGTCCATTGCCTGCGACGACCTTCGGTTCCGTCCAGGTCTGGCCGCCATCGACGGAAATGGAGGTGCTCAGGCGGCTGTAGTGGTCGTCGGGGCAGCCGCCGATTTCGTCCTCGCGCAGGCCCGCCAGGATCTCGCCCTTGGCGTTGTAGGCGAGCGTGACCTCGCTGACGCCGGGGAACTCGGGCAGGCCGCGCCACGGCGTCCAGGTCAGGCCTGCGTCGTGGCTTTCGCGGATGACGGGGTTCACCTTGGCCTCGGGATAGTAGTAGTTGCGGGTGTAGTAGCCGGTGCCGATGAGGTGCCTGCCGCCGCTGTCCTTGACCACCAGCGGCGGATCCCAGCCGCAGATCATGCTTGGGAAGCGCGGCTCCTTGACATGCCGATAGAGGCCCTCGCGCGTCCATGTGCGTCCCAGGTCGGTGGAGCGCGCCGCGCCGTCCGAAGCCAGCATGACGCCGTTTCCAACGCAGCACAGGCCCCACGCCGTGCCCTGCAGATCGGCCGCCACCGTCTGCCACGTCTCGCATTCGTCAGTGCTTTCCTGCAGCACGGCCTCCCTGCCTCCGCCATTCTTCAACCTGTTGAAAGTCAACATATAGCGTTTTTCCTCCGGCACCTTCGAGATATACGGCATGACGAGTTCGACGCCATCGCCCGTGGGATTCGAGAGGCACCGCCGGCCAGGCACGCTGTCCAGGAAGCCGTCGCGCTCGTTGCCGACGGCGATGGCGCAGGGCTCCCACGCCTGCCAGTAGTTCCATGCCGCTGTCGAGCTGTCCGCCCCGGACAGGCGGATGACGCTGCCCCAAAGGGCAAGAAGAATGACGATATGGTACGCTTTCATCATGTTGTTCCCTGGCTATTCCAGTATGACGAAGAGGGCGCGCTTGGCGGGGACGGTGCGGCGCAGCGTCCAGCGCCCCATCTGCGGCGTGTAGGGGATGGTGCGCCACTGGCCGTCCTCCTCCAGGACGGTGGCCGAGGCGAACTTTTCGGCGTCGGGCAGGTGGAAGACGACCTCCTCCCACGGGTCGTTGGAGAAGTTCATGAAACCCGCCACCGTCCGCCCGTCGTCGAGGTCGCGGCGGACGGCGAAGGAGCAGACGCCGTCGCCCGTGACACGGAGGGGCGCTGTACCGAGGGCTTCTAGCAGGCGGCCGAAGGCGGCGAGGCGCTGCGGCGAGCAGAAGGAGGCGTTGCCGGCATAGGGCTCGTATTCGAAGGCATGCACGAAGACATTGCCGCCCAAATGGTTGCGGTAGAGCGTGGCGGTGACGCCCAGGGGCTTGTGGTTGTAGTCCACGCCACGGCTGAAGACCTGCGCGCCGTCGGCGGGCGTCAGAAAGTGCACGGGCGAATTGTCGCCGTAGCAGGGCACGAAGAGCGAGGCATAGCTGGGGATGTCCGTTGGCTGCGGAAGAAACTCCTCCGCGGCGGCGTTGGGGTATTCGTCGGGATGCCTTGGCTCTGCAAATTCTTTTACACCAATGAGTTCTCCAAACCCGCGCTCATACAGGATGAGGGCGGCCGCCGCGTCAAGCCACAGGCCGCCGGAGAGGTAACGGCGCAGCGTCTCGTCGTTGAGGGCGCGCGCGGTCTGCGCGGTCAGGAAGGTGATTTCGGCGTCGCGGTCGTAGAGAAGGGGCAGGCCGAGCAGGCCCGCCACCATGGCGGTCGCGCTCCCGCGCCCCACCCATTTGAAGGGATTCACGTCGCCTTCGGTGGTGTGGCAGCATTTGCCGTAGTCTTCGCTGAAGGCGAGGTTGACGCCGCGGTCGCGGCCGGGGGCGCGCAGCAGCGGGGCAAGCGCCTCCAGACAGGGCTTCTCCGCCGCCAGCATCGCGCCGTACTTCTCTCCCGCGTCCATGCGGTTGCCCAAGTGGTCGAAGAGGTTCATTGCCGCGCCGTGGCAGCCCAGCACGCCGCAGAGGAGCAGTTCCGCCCGCGTGGAGGCGACGCTGCGGTTGACGCGTGAATATGGATAGTTCTCCAATTCAGGGAGTTCCGCCTCCGCATCTGGCAGGAGGCGGCGGGTCAGCCTGACGAGATCCACGGTTGTGTACAGGTCCAGCGGGGTGATTTCGTCGTAGCGCCCCATGGTGGCGCGGCTGAGGTAGGGGTAACGGCCGTGGTCGGAGAGCGCGTCGGCGAGGTCGCGCCAGCGGCGGCCTTCAAGGCAGTGGTTGCGCGGGCCGCTGGACATCAGGCCCACGCGCGTCTCCGGCGAGACGGCGTGGACGGTGCGCGCCAGAAACTCGACGGCGTCACGCGTGGATTCGTTCTGGCACTCCAGCCACACTTTCCGCCACGGATGGGGCGCGCCCGGCTGCAGGAGCGCCGCCCGCAGTTCCTCCAGCGGGACGGTGCGGTCGAGGCCGGCGCGTTCGGAGAATCGGCGGCGGTGCTCCTCGCAGTAGCAGCTGAACCGGACGTTGGCGGCGTGCCCGAAGGTGCGCAGGTCGTCCTCCAGCCAGATGGCGTGGGGACGGAGGGAGGCGTAGCGGCGCCAGACCTCCGCCGTGTGGGCGCGCCATGAGACGGAATAGGGGCAGGCGCACGCCAGCGCCTTCGCGCCGCCGATGTCCACCATCGGTTCGAAGCCGGCGTAGGAGTCCTCTCCCCTGCGGCCGCGGTCGTGGTGGCAGACGGTGATCCACGGGTTGATGGAGAAGAGCGCGCCCCTGGCCTCGATGCGCCGCTTGGCCTCCGCCAGCAGCGGCAGATAGGCGTCCAGCCAGGGCAGGCTGACCTGCGCGTGGCTGAACTCCTCCGCGTCAACCTTGATGAGAATCTCGTCCAGCTTCCAGCGGTCGATGGCCTCCTCAAGTTCGGCGAGGCATTGCTGGAAGCTCCAAGGCGGCAGGCTGCGCCGCAGGGTGTAGCGGAAGGGAAGGGACATGGCGGTTTCTTCAATGGAGGGCTATTTCGCCAGAGGCGGCGGCGCCCATTCCAGCAGCACCAGTCCGCGCGGGCCGAAGCCCTTGCCGCGGACGTTGTATTTGACGTACTGCATGGTACCGTAGGCGGTCACGAGCTTTCCGGTGTGGGGGTTGTAGATGGTGCTGGTGGACTGGGGCGCGAAGTTCCAGTCGTCGGTCGGCTCCGGCGCCCCGCCGTCGACCGACCACTGCGGCACCGCGCTCCATTTGGCCAGGACGTAGATGTGGTCGGTGTCCCATGTCCTGCCGCCGTCGGCGCTGATGACCGCCTCGACGCCATATTGGGGCCGCCCCTGCGCGTCAGGCGGATATCCCCTCCGCACCACGTAGGTCAGCACGATGCGGCCGTCGGGCAGTTCCGCGAACCAGCCGTGGTGGCGGCCCGGCCCGCGCACCAGCACGGGGTCGCTCCAGCTCTCGCCGTAGTCGTCGCTGTAGGCGCACTTGAGCTGCGCGTCGTGGTCCACGATGGATTCGGTCTCCTCCCGCAGGGCGACCAGAAGGCGGTTGCCCGATGTCATGAAGTAGTGGGCCTCGCCGGAGCCGATGAACTTGCCGATGACCTGCCACTGCGACCAGCTCTTGCCGCCGTCGTCGCTGTAGCGGGTCAAGGTGTATTCGCGCTGGCGCGCGCCGCCGTACATCTCCTTGCAGGGGATGACGGAATAGCCGTTGGCCCAGATGCGCGTATGTCCGTCAGGCATCTTGAAGTCGATGACGGGGTCCCAGGTGTAGAGGCCGTAGCAGTTCAGCCGCCCCGTGTCGTTGTCCGTCTGGACCTCGCGCCAGCTCTCCCCCAGATCGTCGCTGACCACGGCGTGCCAGACGAGCGGATCGGTGACCTG
>CACZQQ010000215.1 GCA_902783355.1 uncultured bacterium | reverse complement strand
CGGAGGCCAACCGCACCGACGCCTGCATGGTCATCATCTCCGGCGGCGGCTACGACACGTGCTGCGACATCCCCGCCTTCGTCCCCTTCGTGCAGCGCCTCCAGGCCGCCGGAATCGTCTGCGTCAACTTCACCTACAGGACGCCGCGCCCGAAGGACAGGCCGCCCTACTGGACCGCGTGGAAGGACGGGCAGCGCGCCATCCGCATGATCCGCGCGGCGGCGAAGGAGCACCGCTTCGACCCCGAGAAGATCGGCGTGGTCGGCTGCTCCGCCGGAAGCCATCTCTGCATGCTGCTCGGCCTCTCCTCGCAGACGAAGGCCTACGAGCCTGTGGACGCGCTTGACGAGACGCCCTGCCACGTCAACTGGTCGATTCCGATGTGCCCCGCCTACGCGCTCACCGACGGCCTCGCGACGCCCAACGCGCGGGGCGGCCACGGCGCCGACGTGGTCGTGGATCCCGTCTTCGCCTTCGACGAGAAGACCTGCCCGGTCTGCTTCATGCACGGCGGCGACGACCCCTACTCGCCCATGGCCTCCCTCAAGGCCTACTGCCGCCTGCGCCAGATGGGGCTGCCCGCCGAACTGCATCTGGAGGCCTACGCCGTCCACGGCTTCATGAACTACAAGCGGCTGGACACCGCGGGGATTGCCATCAACTTCCTGAAGCGCATGGGGTTCATCCCGACGCCGGAGGGCGAGACCATCGGCCGCAGCCGCGCCTCCGCCTCGGAGGACGTGGCGATGGCCTGCGCATGGGAAGTGCGGCAGCTGGCGGGCGCCCAGAGCGACCTGGGCCTCATCGCCTGACGGCGGCGGCCATGCACGTCACGCACGCCTTCGCGCCCGTCTACGACAGCCGTTCGCGGTGGCTCGTCCTCGGAACGATGCCGTCGCCGCAGTCCGTGCGGCACGGCTTCTACTACTCGCATCCGCAGAACCGCTTCTGGCCGTTGATGGCGGCGCTCTTCAACGAGCCGCTGCCGCACACGCCGGAGGAGAAGGCGGCGCTGGCGCTGCGCCACGGCGTCGCCCTGTGGGACGTGCTGGCCTCCTGCGAGATCAAGGGCGCCTCCGACGCCTCCATCCGCCATCCCGTCCCCAACGACTTCACGCGCCTGCTGCACGAGGCGCCCATCGCGCGCATCTTCGCCACAGGCAAGGCCGCCCACGGCCTCTTCCAACGGCTCGTGGCCCCCTCCCTGGGGCGCGAGGCCGTCTACCTGCCATCGACAAGCCCCGCCAACCAGGCCCTCTTCCCGTGGGAGAAGCTGCTGGCCGCGTGGCGGAGCGCCTTTGAACTGACCACATAACCACCTACAGGAGAAGAGCATGTCCATCGTCAAACTTGGCATTGTCGGCATCGGGAACATGGGCAGCGCCCACACGAAGTCGGTCTACGAACTTCCGGAGGTCTGCCAGCTGGCGGCCGTCTGCGACATCAATCCGGCGGCCTTCGAGCGCGTGACGCCCGAGCTGAAGGACAAGGTGCCGCGCTATCCGGACGTGGAGAGCATGCTGCGGGAGGCGGACATCGACGCGGTGATCGTGGCGGTGCCGCACTATTCGCATCCGTCGGTGGCGGTGGCGGCGATGCGCGCGGGCAAGCACGTCCTCGTGGAGAAGCCGATTGCGGTGCACAAGGCGGCGGCGGAGGCGCTCCTGGCGGAGGGGGCGCGCCATCCGGAGCTGGTGCAGGCGCTCATGTTCAACCAGCGCCGCAAGCCCGCCCACATGAAGCTCAAGGAGATGATCGACGGCGGCGAGCTGGGGCGCCTCATGCGCATCAACTGGATCATCACGGACTGGTTCCGTTCGCAGACCTACTACGATTCGGGCGACTGGCGCGCCAGCTGGCGCGGCGAAGGCGGCGGCGTCCTCCTCAACCAGTGCCCCCACCAGCTCGACCTGCTGCAGTGGCTCTTCGGCATGCCCGTCAAGGTGCGCGCCTGGGCGACCCTCGGCAAATACCACGACATCGAGGTGGAGGACTATGTGAACGCCTACATGGAGTACGAGGGCGGCCTGACGGGCAACTTCATCGCCTCCACGGGCGAGATGCCCGGCACCAACCGCCTGGAGATCATGGCGGAGCGCGGCCGCGTCGTCCTCGAGAACGGCAAGCTGCAGTTCATCCGCAACGAGATAGAGACGACCACCTTCACCAAGACGACCGACAAGGTCTTCGGCACCGCGCCGCGCGAGACCATCGACATCCCCGTGGCCGGCGACAACCCGCACCAGCACCGCGACGTCATCGAGGCCTTCTGCAAGAAGATTCTCGGCCAGGGCGAGCTCGTCGCGCCGCTGAGCGAGGGCATCAAGGGACTAGAGCTGGGCAACGCCATGCTCCTCTCCGGCCTCAAGAACAAGGAGGTGGCTCTCCCCCTCGACGCCGCCGAATACGCCGAAATGCTCTCCGGCCTCGTCGCCAAGTCGCGCTACGTGAAGAAGTCCGCCGCGCAAACCGATGTGACAGGTTTCTCTAATAGCTTCTAAATCAACAACTTACAACAAATCCACGCCCATGAAGAAGAGAATTGCCACCGCCCTTGCCGCCGCCCTGCTCTGCACGGCCTTCTCCATCGCCGCGGCCCCCTTCGGCGACGACGCGGCCTGGGAGTCCGCCCGCAAGGCGCTCCTCGACAAGCCCCGCCAGGTCTTCTACAACACGGACGGCTGCGACGTGGTCTACTTCGGCCTCAGCGGCACCCAGCGGGAGCCGACGCCGGAGAACTTCAAGCTGGAGCGCTTCGCCTACTGCCTGAACACGGAGACGAAGGTCCTCTCCTACTGCGTGACCATCGGCGGCTTCGGCAACCTCCTCTACGACAGCAAGGTCGGCACGCCCTTCCGGACACAGATCGGCGACCCCGCCAAGGCGCGCAACGTCCTCGACGACCTGCTGAAGCAGGGCACCGACCCCATGCAGCTGGCGGTCGACTTCTGCCGCGAGCACAATCTGGACTGCTTCGCGTGCCTCCGCATGAACGACACGCACGACGGCGGCCACTCCGAGCAGAACCCCTCCCCCTTCTGGAACCCCTTCAAGGCGGGACACCCCGACGCCCTCTTCAGCGACATCCAGCACCGCCCGCCCTACTGCACATGGACCGCCGTGGACTACGGCCATCCCGCCGTGCAGGAGTACGTGACCTCCGTCGTGCAGGAGCTCTGCGACCGCTACGACGTGGACGGCTTCGAATACGACTTCATGCGCCACACGCAGTACTTCCGCAGCGTCGCCTTCGGCGCCCACGCGACGGACGAGGAGCGCGAGACGCTCACCAACGTCGTGCGCCGCATGCGCGCCATCACGGAGGCCGCCGGCCACGCCAAGGGGCGCCCCATCATGGTCGCCGTCCGCGTGCCCGATTCGGTGGACTACTGCCGCGCCGCCGGCATCGACATCGAGAAGTGGCTCTCCGAAGGACTCGTCGACATGCTCATCACGAGCAGCTACTTCCAGCTGAACCCGTGGCGCTACACGGCGAATCTGGCCCACAAATACGGCGCCAAGGCCTACGCCTCCGTGGACGAATCGCGCATCAAGCCCCCCCATCTGCCGCTGGGCCGCCGCGGCGCCCTGCCCTCCTACCAGGCCGAAGTCGCCTCCGCCATGGCGCAGGGCGTCGACGGCCTCTACGTATTTAATATGGAATACAACGGCCTGGCCGCCCGCGCCTTCGCCGCCCCCGAAACCCTCCGCCACAAGAACAAGGTCTACTACGCCACCTACCGAGGCTCCGGCGGCTACACGGCCGGCGGCTATGTCCGCAGCGGCGAACTGTGGAACAACCTGCCCTGCATCGACCCCGGCCTCGGCGGCATCCTCTTCGACGCCGACGGCGGCCTCAAGATCCCCCTCTTCATCGCCGACGACCTGAAGGCGGCCGCGGCGGAAGGCTACCGCACCGTCGCCACCGTCCAGCTGCGCTGCAACGCCGACGTCGACCTCCAGGTCGCCGCCAACGGGACGCCGCTCTCCCCCGCCAAGGATTCGCCTAAGGAGGGCGTCTTCACCTTCAACGCGCCGCCCTCCGCCTTGCGGAAAGGCGACAACATCTTCACGGTGAATGCGTTGAATATCCAGCGCGCCTTCAAGACGGTGACCGCCGCCAAGGGCGACCAGCTCCTCGTCGGCAGCCGCCGCGGCTCATGGCGGCGCTTCTACCTGGCCGAGAAGGACGCCGAGACGATCGTGGACGGCGCCTACCAGATGAAGGACACCACCTCCGACGTCCACACCGCCACCGCCCTCTACCACCCAATCCCCCTGGGCGACGGCGCCCGCCTCAAGGTCAAGGTCGCCGTCAAGCTCGTCTCCTCCACGGAGCCGGACGCCGCGGTCCTGCGGCTGGCCGACGGCCATTTCGCCGAGAAGGTCACCTTCGAGGAAGGCAAGGTGAGCCTCGCCTTCGCCGGCAAGAGCGTTCCCTTCGACACGACAGGCGGCTTCCACGCCTACGAGGCCTCCATGGGCGACGGCGAATTCGTCCTGCTCGCCGACGGACAGGAGCTGCTGCGCTCGCCCCTCGTGGCCGACCTCCGCAAGGGCAACTACGACATGGTGGGCTACACGGAATCCATCCAGGGCCTCCACTCGCGCGGCGTCGTCATCGGCTCCATCAGCGGCCCCGGCCAGGGGACCATGCTCTGGAAAGACTTTGAAATCCAGGAGGATGCGACGCCCCTGCAGGACTTCGCCGTCGGCATCACCTACATCGAGCCGCCCTCTGCGGAACTGCTGGCGCTGCGCGACGCCCCCATCCAGACGCTGGCCGGCGCGGAGGCCGCCAACGGCAAGCTGACGCCCTCGGAGGGCGCCGCCAGCCGCTACGGCGCCGCCACCGTGGTCCCCGACCAGGACGGCGTCATCCTCATGCACCGCCAGTGGAACCACGGCCCGCTTGTCAACTTCGCCGACGTGCTCCCCCTCGCCGCGCCGCCGCGCCTCCTGCTCGCCGAATTCACCGCCCGCGCGCTGGAGGACGGCGTCAACGGCGAACCCGCCTTCCTCTTCATCCTCGCGCCCGTGCGGCCCGGCAAGGAGGACCAGGTGTGGGAGTTCGACCTGCGCCTCAACACGCGCGACATCACCTGCAACGCGCTGGCCGGCAAGATCGACACGGGGCTCCTTGACATGACGAAGGACATGACCTTCCGCGTCGCCATGAACACGGAGACGGGCGAGGCGGTCCTCTGGGGCAACGGGCAGCTGCTCAACTCGGGCGTCATCAAGCAGGGCGTCGGCCGCAAGGCCCCCTTCGCCTTCTTCGGCGACGGCTCCGGCCAGATCGACGGCGTCGTCCGCTTTGTCCGCCTCGCCATCGGCACGCCGTAAGCCAACTGGCGCGCGGGAGGACGGCAAGGACGCATGTCGCATGTCGAACCGCACGTCGCACGTCGCACGTCGCATGTCCTTGAAAAAACGCCCCGCAAGGACGCGCGGCGCGCGGTCAAATATTCTTTTGGGGGCGGCGGGCGAGTTCCAGCAACTCACCCAGCGGGCAGAGGAAGCGGCACCACGGACGCGGCACCCACACGGCCAGCGCCAGCGAGACCGCGCCGACGGCCAGCGCGGCGATGGGCGCCGTGGCGGGATGGAAGGCGGTGAATGGCTCGATGCGGGCGAAGTCGAAGCCGACGCCCAATGCGACCAGCAGGAGGCCGCCGAAGAGGATGGCGGTCCGCAGCGTCTGGAGGACGCGCACCGCCTTCGCCCCCAGCGGCAGCTTGTGCCTTGGGTTAAGTTTGCCCACGAGTTCCTGCGCCGCGCCGAAGGGACACAGCCACGCGCAGTAGTAGGCCCGTCCGAAGGCCAGCGGCAGCACCACCGACAGTACGAGTACAATAATAATAGACCATTGCACGGCCCACGGCACGCCGGACGAGAGCCACGCCAGCAGCTGCGCCAGCGAGAGCATCCGCCCCTGCCAGAAGCCCAGCAGGAGGACGGAGGCCAGAAGAAGCGCCGTCCGCCCGCGGCCGACAAGCGCGGGCCTGAAGAAGGCCGCCACGGAGAGCGCCGTCAGCGCCAACAGGACGATGTCCGCCGCAAGACGCCGTCCGCCCGCCTTCGGGGCTGACGCCGACGGCCGTGCCTGCACTTCGCCGACGACCGCCAGGCGCGCCTGCAGCGACGCGATGACGGAGCCGCTGCTGAAGGTGGCGCCCGTCACGGCGGCGACCTCCTTGGACGCCGCCTCGGCGGGCGTCAGGCCGTTCCACGCCTCCAGCAGGCCGGAGGAAAGGACCTTCTCGAAGAAGGGCGGCGTCTCCTCGTTCGGCAGCGCGACCACCTTGCAGACCTTGCCGTCGGCGCCCAACGCAATCAGCAGGGGCGTCGGCCCCATGAAGCCGCCGATCTCGTCCGAATAGGGCGCGGACTTCATGGCGTAGCCCAGCAGGCCGCCGTCGCCGCGCACTTCGCAGAGGCCGCCGTCGCCCGCGGCCACCTCCGCCGCCTGCGGGAAGAGCTCGCGCGCCTCCTCCAGCGAGACGGACGACGACGACGCTTCGGCAGGCGTCTCCGTTTCAGAGGGCCCTTGCGCATTCGGGCGACGTCTTGCAGAGACGGCGACGAAGGCAAGAAGGAGCAGGACGGCTATGGCACAAGCGAGTCGTTTCATTATATATAGGTACAGTACGGGACTTTCGCTGAATGGCAGACGTCCTAATTTAACCCCTGTTCCTGTAGCCGTCCTGCAGACCGCGCAAACGACATTACATTCTGCCGATTGCCGTTCAACCCTTCCGGAGAACAACCATGGGCCTTCTCTTCTACATCCTGCCCGCCGTCGTCGACATCACGGTGGGCGTCTTCTTCTTCATCAGCGCCAAGCGGATGGCCGACAGCGGCGCCAGCTCCTACATGGTCGCGCTGACCATGGCCGTCTGGGCCGTCTTCTACGCCGTCTCCTCCTTCGCCGCCGGACGCATCATCACGCGCAGGAACGCGCTGCGCGTCCTCAAGGCCAGCCAGCTCATCCTGCTGACCTCCCTCATGGGGCTCGCCTGCACCGCCAGCCTCAACCTCCAGTTCCTCTGGCTCATGGGGACGGGACTCGGCGGCGCCCTCTTCTTCACCTCCTTCCAGCCCGTCATCAAGCTCTTCAACCGCGACGGCGGCGGCCTGGAGGCCATGATCCGCAACAGCGCCTACTACACCTTCAGCTGGAGCACGGGCCTGGCCCTCGGCCCCTTCATCGCCGCCTTCGTCTGGGGCCTCTTCGACCCCAAGACCGGCTGGCGCTACTGCTATCTCATCACCTTCGCCCTCCAGCTGGGCGTCGCCGTCGGCGTGCTCGCCCTCGAACGCTATGTCAAACGCCTCGAAGAAGAGCCGCAACAGGCCGCGGAGGCCCCCTGCGCCGCCCGGGCCGACGCCGCGGAAAAGCCGTCGCGCCTCCCCGACCTCATGGTGGCCGGATGGCTCCTGCAGGGACTCGGCTACATCGCCGTCGCCATGATGCGCACCTACCTGCCCGACTACTGCACGCAGACGCTTGAGATGAGCACATTCCACCAGGGACTCGTCATGAGCCTCGTCAGCTTCGCGCAGGCCCTCACGGGACTGGCCTGCTGCACGGCCCGCCGCTGGCCCTACCGCCCGTGGACCGTCGGCGCCATCTCCCTGACTGGCGCCGCCGCCTTCGTCATCTTCGCCGCCACCGCCGACTGGCGCCTCTACGCCCTCGCCGCCATCCTCCTCGGCGTCTTCTCCGGCGTCATGTGCTTCACCGCCACATTCCACGCCCTCATCAACCCCGACAAGACCGCCCAGTACGCCTCCGTCAACGAAACCCTCGTCGGCGTCGGCTCCGTCGTGGCCCCCCTGCTCGGCGGACTCCTCGCCAGCCGCTGCCACGCCCTCGCCCCCTTCTTCTGCTGCATGGCCTGCCTCCTCCTCTGCGCCCTCCTCTACGCCGCTTACACCTGGAAATACAGAAACCTTAAATGAAAAGATGTGTGCATTTATGCACACCTAAAATGCGCATAAATGCACATCAAGGAGCCTCTTCCTGAAGACCGCCGCCGGGCATCCTTTATATATATCATTTATATCCAACAAAACAGCATATATGCGCGACCTCTTGGCACCGTTGTTGCTTAAAGGACGAAATCGACTTTTCCCTGAAACAACAACTCCACAAGAAGGTCACCAAAACATGAAGAAACTGCTCACCTGCATGTGCGCCCTGGTCGCGCTCGTCCTCGCCAACACCGCCATGGCCGGCGGCTACCAGCTCTACTCCGAGAGCGCGACGGACGTGCTCTCGCTGGGCGGCGCGGCGGTCGCGCGCTCCGGCGCGGCTTCCAGCGCATGGTACAACCCGGCCGCGACCACGACCGTCGACAAGATCACCCTGAGCGGCGGCGGAAGCCTCATCAACCTGTGCACCAACTACCGCTCCTCCATCGCCAACGACAGCATGGTGAGCCGCTGGCGCCCCACGGGCTTCTTCTACGCCATCTACCCCGTGACCCCCGACCTGCGCCTGAACCTCTCCATCAACGCCCCCTACGGCATGATCACGCAGTGGCGGCCCAAATCCCAGCTGAGCAACATCGCCACCTACACCTCCATCCGCGCCTGCTACATCTCCCCCAGCATCGCCTACAAGGTGACCGACGAACTCTCCCTGGCGGCCGGCTTCAACGTCGTCTACGGGACCGCACGCCTCGCCAACTACATCAACATCCCCGCCGCCTATGCGGCCGCCCTCGGCCTGCCTGACCGCAACAAGCTCTACATGCGCGCCGACTGCTTCGGCTGGGGCCTCTTCGCCTCCGCCTACTGGAAGCCCCTCGACGACTGGGCCTTCGGCGCCCACTACCAGAGCACCGTCAAGCTCGACCTCGAGGGCCGCTGCACCTACCGCTGGCTCAACACCACCAACTTCGGCGCCCTCAACTTCAAGAAGGGCGACGACGCGGCCACCATCAAGTGCCCCGCCTACCTCGCCCTCGGCGTCGAAAACAGCACCTTCGAGGACTGGAAGTTCATGTTCGACGTCGTCTGGACACAGTGGTCCGTCTACAAGAACATGGACATCAAGTTCGAAAACTACCCCTCCACCGGCACGAAGGGCGTCGCAAAGAACCCCCGCAACTGGGACGACGTCTTCTCCATCCGCTTCGGCGCCGAATACAAGCTCACGGACGCCATCGCCCTGCGCGGCGGCTACATGTATGACTGGTCCGGCTGCGACAACAAGGTCCGCTCCCCCGAAATGCCCGACTCCGACAAGCAGCTCGTCGGCCTCGGCATCGGCTACCACAAGGACAACTGGGGCGTCGACCTCTCCTACGCCTACGTCCTCTTCCGCACGGGCATGCTCGGCACCAACGCCATGAAGAAGGCCGGCCTGGACGCCGACCAGCGCGGCCGCTTCTACTCCCACTGCCATGTCGTCTCTGCGGCGCTGACCCTCCGCTTCTAGCACGGCGCGCGCTCCCACGGCGGGGCGGCCGCTCCAATGCCGCCCCGCCATCCCCCTCCCCCGCGGCGCCGGAAAATTCCGCCGAAAAGGCCTCCGCCGTTTGAAATCCCGCCAATCAAAGTTATATTAAGCGCGTTTTACCAAAACAGGACATCGGACCATAGCGCAGCCTGGTTAGCGCGTTTGTCTGGGGGACAAAAGGTCGTGAGTTCGAATCTCACTGGTCCGACCATCGCTTTTCCCATAGCCCGTCAATGGCTTACCCATTGGCGGGCTGTTTTGTTTCTGCTATCCTACTCAAACTACGGCACTTGTGCGGATTCTCCGTCTCTTGGTAATCCCCTGCGGAGAAGGGAGAAAAGACCGTTTTGGGTGCTTCT
>CACZQQ010000214.1 GCA_902783355.1 uncultured bacterium | reverse complement strand
GGAGGCCTTGCCCGCCGACGGCCTCTTCCCCTACAACGCCCTCGACCTGCAATTCTACCTGCCGGAAGACTGCTGCCGCAAGAGCGAGCTTGCGTCCCTCTACGCAGGCCGCAAGGTCGTCGGCCCCATCCAGTGCGGCCCCGTCGCCGATTTCGCTCTCTCTCTGCCGACCTCGCTGCGCTTCAACACGAAGGCGGGCAAGCTCATGCTGCGCCGCCTCGCCGTCAAGCACAACCTGCTGCCGGGTGACGCGCTCAACGCGCCCAAGCGCGGCTTCGGCCTGCCGCTGGCCAAGTGGTTCCGCCAGGGGCCGCTCGTCGACCGCGTGCAGGAACTGGCGGCCACGGCACGCGAATGGGACAAGGGCGGCCTGCTGAAGGCCGAGGCCATCGCGCGGCTGGCGGACGAACACCGCCATGGCCGCCGCAACAACGCAACCGCCCTCTGGATGGTCCTCTGCCTCCATGCATGGCTGACCACCATGCCCTACATCTACCGCTAACACCTCAAGAGACGCACCATGCCGAAGAAAGCCATTCCCGTCATCCTGCACACCGACCTGGCCACCGACATCGACGATTCATGGGCGATCCTCATGATGCTGCGCCAGAAGCAGCTCAAGCCCCTCATGATTCTGACGGACACGGGCGACGTGGCCTACCGCGCGGCCGTCGTCGCCCGCATGCTGGAGACCGCCGGCCGCACTGAAATCGAGATCGGCCTCGGCTGCGATTCCGAACTGGCGCCCGGCTCCAAGACGCTGGAGAAGTGGATGAAGGGCTACAAGATGGCCAACTACGGCGGCAAGGTCTACAAGGACGGCTGCGCGCGCGCCGTCGACCTCATCCGCGCCTCCAAGGAGCCCGTCACCCTCGTCAGCATCGCGCCCTGCCCCGCCATCGCCAAGATGCTCAGGGCCGCCCCGGACATCACGGAGAAGGTGAACTTCGTGGGCATGTTCGGCAGCGTCTACAGGAAATACGGCGGCGAGCCCGGCCGCTGCGGCGAATACAACGTGCGCATCGACATCCCCGCCGCCAAGAAGGTCCTGGAGGCGCCGTGGCGCTCCATCATGCTCACGCCCCTCGACACATGCGGCCTCGTCCAGCTGGACAAGAAGCTCTACGCGGAGATGATGGCCTCGAAGGACAAGGACGTGAAGCTGCTCATGGACTCCGTGGAGGCATGGAAGAAGAACTATCCGGGCAAGTACGACGGCATCAGCTCGATTCTCTTCGACACGGTGGCCATCCACATGGCGAGTTCTCTTAAATACTTGCAAATGAAAGAGTTACGCATCATCGTGGACAAGCAGGGGCGGACATGCCCGAACAAGAGATACGGCAAGCCCATGCAGGTCGCCGTCGACTGGACCGACCTGCCCGCCTACCACCGCTTCCTCGTCAACACGCTTCTTGGAAAATAAAGCCGTGGACTGCCGCATTCGGAGCCGCGACCTGCCGTCTTCCTCGACGACATCACCGCCCCGCCAACGCGTCGCCCGCCACGCCGTGCCCCCGCATGACTTCGTGCACATCGAGCCGCCTATCCTTCCTCCTATGAACACCATCGACCTGACCGGCACGTGGCGCCTCCGCCGCGCCGACGAGAAGAAATCCATCTCCGCCATCGTCCCCGGCGACAACTACTCCGCGCTGCAGGACGCGGGCGCCATCCCGAATCCCTACTGGCGCATGAACGAGCGCGACGTCCAGTGGCCCGTGGACCACGACTGGATCTTCGAGCGCGAATTCGACGTCCCGAAGGAGATGCTTGCGCACGAAAGCCTCTTCCTGAACCTGGATTCGGTGGACACGGCGGCGGAAATCTATGTCAACGGCCATCTGGCGGGGCGCAGTTGCGACATGTTCGCGCGCGTCCGCCTGGAGGTCAAGGGACTCCTGCGTGCAGGAAAGCGTAACTCATTGCAAATCAAGTTGTTATCACCAATGCGCTTCTCCGATGAGCTGTGGGGGAAGTCCCACAAGGACTGCCGCGGCCACGGCCCGTCGCTCACCACCATCCCGCATCTGAACCTCCTGCGCAAATGCCAATGCTCCGCCGGATGGGACTGGGGCATCTCCCTGCCCTGCAGCGGCCTCTACGGCAAATGCTACATTGGCGCCGCCGACGCCGTCCGTCTGGAGCATGTCTATACCACGCAGGAGCACGCCAGAGGCAAATGCACCGTGACCGCCATCGCGGAATTCAAGCCGCTGGAGACCTCGCGGCCCGGCGACGAGATCGAGGTCGCGTTCACCTTCGACGGCGAGACGAAGAGCGCGAAGGCGAAAGTGCCGCGTGCGCTGGACAACTTCACGGTCTCGGCCAAATTCACCGTGGAGAAGCCGCGCCTGTGGTGGCCCAACGGCTATGGCGCGCAGCCCCTCTACGACCTCAAGGCCGTCTGCAACGGACAGGAAATCTCGCGGAAGATCGGCCTGCGGACGCTGGACGTCGTCAACAAGCCGGACGCCATCGGCCGCCCCATGGTCTTCCGCGTCAACGGCGTGGACGTCTTCGCGAAGGGGGCCGACTGGATCCCCTGCGACGCGCGCATGCGCCACTGCGACGAGCCCCGCACCGCCAACCTGCTGGCCTCCGCCGCCCAGGCCCACATGAACATGCTCCGCGTCTGGGGCGGCGGCAAGTTCGAGGACGACTTCTTCTACGAGACCTGCGACCGCCTCGGCCTGCTCATCTGGCACGACATGATGTTCGCATGCGCCATCTACCCCTCCGACGACGCCTTCGTGTCGCTTGTCCGCGAGGAGACCGCCTACCAGGTGAAGCGCCTGCGCCACCACGCCTGCATCGCCCTGTGGTGCGGCGACAACGAGCTCATCGGCGCCATCGGCTGGCTCTCGCGGGCGCCGTCCGACCGCGAACGCCTCCTGATCAACTACGACCGCACCAACCAGGCCATCTGGCACACGGTGGCGGCCTGCGACCCGGAGCGCACCTTCTGGCCGAGCTCCCCCTGCGCCGGCCCCAACAACTTCAGCAACAACTGGAAGGCCGACCAGGACGGCGACATGCACTTCTGGGACGTGTGGCACGAGAACGCCACCTTCGACCGCTACTACGCCGTCCGCCCGCGCTTCTGCTCGGAGTTCGGCTTCCAGTCCTTCCCGTCGCTGGAGACCGTCCGCACCTACGCCGAGGAGCGCGACTTCAACCTCTTCAGCCCCGTCATGGACCTCCACCAGAAGAACGGCACGGGCAACGCCAAGATCCTCGGCATGTTCGGCAACTACTTCCGCATGCCGAAGGACTTCGCCTCCACGCTCTATCTCTCCCAGGTGCAGCAGGCCCTTGCCATCCGCACAGGCGTCCACTTCTGGCGTTCCTGCCGCCCGCGCTGCATGGGCACCATCTACTGGCAGCTCAACGACAACTGGCCCGTGGCCTCCTGGTCCAGCCTCGAATACGGCGGCCGCTGGAAGGTCCTCCACGCTGTCGCCAAGTCCTTCTACGCGCCTGTGGTCACCGTCGCCTTCCGCACGGCCGCCGAAAAGCCGCTGGAAGTCTGGCTCGTCAGCGACCTGCCCGCCAAGGCGGACGTGAAGGCGGTCGTCAGCCTCCGCCGCCTGTCGGACGGCAAGGCGGTCGCGCAGTGGAAGAGCGCGCTGAAGCAGGACAAGGCAGGCGCAGTCCAGCTGAAGGTGCCCGACCTCTACACGGACGCCAGGGCGCGCAAGGGGCTTGCGCCCAACGAATGCTTCCTGACCACCGAGACGGTCGCCACGGCCGCCGACGGCACCGTCCACCGCCACGACGACACCTTCTTCCTTGAGCCCTACAAGCGGTGCGAGCTGCCCGAAAGCGGCGTGCGCATTGGCGCCGTCCGCAAGGCAAAGGACGGCGGCTTCGAGGTGGAGGTCGCCTCCGACGCGCCCGCCTTCTTCGCGTGGCTGGAGGTCGCCGGAGACCCCACCGGCCACTTCGAGGACAACGCCGTCACCGTCCTGCCCGATGCGCCGCGTGTGCTCGTCTACCGTCCAGGCAAGCCCATGTCGCTGCGCGACTTCAAGGCCGCCCTCTCCCTCCGCGACCTCCGCGGGACATACTGAAGCGGAAAAATCTTAAAAAAACGCATCCCGCCCTTGTCTTTCCAGGCCTGATGACCTATAATGTTTCAATTGCGTTTTTTCATCTCATCCACAAACCCGCATCCCCCAAGGAAAAAGCCATGAAGAAGTCGTTCACCCTGATTGAGCTGTTGGTCGTCATCGCCATCATCGCGATTCTGGCCGCCATGCTGCTGCCCGCGCTGGCGAAGGCGCGTGCCAAGGCCCGCCAGATCTCCTGCGTCAACAACCACAAGCAGATCGCCCTCCAGACCGCCATCTACGCCGACGACAACAACGGCATGATGATCTACTGCGTGCTCGTTCAGGCCGGCGGCTGGACGCGCCCCAGCTGGTACGACGCGTTGAACTGGCTCAAATATGTCTCCGACGGCGGCGCGGTCGCCTCCTGCCCCACCTGCCCCAAGCCCCAGCCCGACGCCAACAACAGCTACAGGGAAATCTACGGCGTGGGCGCGGAGACCAACCAGCTGGCCGCCGGCATCTACAGCGCCACCGCCGACAACCTCTCCCGCAGCTACAACCTGAAGCTGGTCAAGAATCCCTCCCTGGCCATGTTCTCGTGGGACAGCGGCACCAAGAGCACCGGCGTGCAGGGCTACTCCTGCCGCATCGCCAACAGCCCCACCACCGGCGCCTGCATCCGCCACGAAGGACGACTCGTCGGCGACTTCATCGACGGCCATGCGGAGTCCGTCCTGCCCAAGCAGTGGGCCGAGATGCTCTACGACAGCGGCCTGCACCAGGCCCGCGGCGCCGCCTATCCCTACCAGTACTTCGACGTGGCCGACTTCAGCGACTTCATCTCCGTCTCTGGCGAGCACTAGTCCAAACCGCCTCGGTGGCCGTCAATGACGGCCACCAAAGCCAAAGCAAGGGCTGCAGCAAAACTTCCTGCATGCCGCCGCAAAATTGTGCACGGCCACGGGCCGTGCACTCAGGACGTCCGCCCTGAACGGCATTCCGCAGCAGCCTTTTTTCGTAACTATTCAGAACAACAAATGCACGCAAATGCACAGAAAGTTTGGATTCG
>CACZQQ010000213.1 GCA_902783355.1 uncultured bacterium | reverse complement strand
GTGCAGAAGGGGCTCGCCCTCATGGACCAGCTGCGCGGCCGCGTCTCCGGCCTCGCGCTTCCCGCCTTCGCCTTCGACCTGCCACACGGCGCCGGCAAGATCCGCCTCCAGCCGGAGCATCAGACGGCGACCGCCGACGACGGGGCGCCCCTCTACACCGCCTACAACGGCGATCAAGTCGCCTACCGCTGAAGAGGTTGCTTTGCGGCCCCCAAGTGGCGCCCGTGCAGGTTGCCTTCTGTCGCTTTAGCCTTTCCTTTCGGCAAAATCCCGTCAAGCGATTATATTATGCATTCTGACGCAGCCGTTTTATGAACTGGGGCATGACCTTCTACAGGGATGAGGTATTCCCTGATCTGCCCGGGTGGCGGCCTGCGAGGTATACCAAGGGAGTCCTCTCATCATGGACAAACAGAAGAAGCAGGAAATCATCGACCAGTACAAGCGCTCCGCCAACGACGTGGGTTCCGTCGAAGTGCAGGTGGCCCTCCTGACCGCGCGCATCCTCGAGCTCACCGAGCACATGAAGATTCACAAGAAGGACTTCAGCAGCCGCCGCGGCCTTGTCGCCCTGGTCTCGCAGCGCCGCAGCCTGCTCAACTACCTCATCAAGATCGACTACTCCCGCTACACCACCCTCATCGGCAGGCTGGGGCTGCGTCGGTAAGCGCCAACCCGAGGGAACCTCACGATGAGCATAGAAAACATCACCGTAGACATAGGCGGCGGCCGCTCAGTCTCCATCGAGACGGGCAAGCTGGCGCTCCTGTGCAATGGCTCTGTCGTGGTCCGGCAGGCCGACACCTCCATCCTTGTCTGCGCGGTGGCCGCCCAGCCCCGTGAAGGCATCGACTTCTTCCCCCTCTCCGTCGAGTACCGCGAGCGCTTCGCCGCCGCCGGCAAGATCCCGGGCGGCTACTTCAAGCGCGAAGGGCGCCCCACCGAGAAGGAGATCCTCACCGCCCGCATGACGGACCGCCCCCTGCGGCCCCTCTTCCCCGACGGCTTCAACAACGAAATCCAGATCGTCTCCACGCTCCTCTCCGCCGACGGCAAGTACGAGGCGGACGTCCTCTCCATCCTCGGCGCCTCCTGCGCCCTGATGGTCTCCGACATCCCGTGGAACGGGCCCGTGGGCGCCGTGCGCGTCGGCCGCATCGACGGCCAGTTCATCGCGAACCCCTCCAATGAGGAAATCACCCGCAGCGACATCGACCTGGTCTACGCCGGCATCGCCGGAAAGGCCATCATGATCGAAGGCTGCGCCAAGGAGATCTCCGAAGAGGACATGCGGGACGCCATGGTCTTCGCCGACGGCATCATCCAGAAGATGATCGCCGCGCAGCAGGAGCTGGCCGCCCGCGTCGCCAAGCCCAAGTTCGCCTACGTCTCCAACCTGCCCGCCGACGACTTCCTCAAGGCCACCGAGGAGTTCGTCTTCGACCGCCTCCAGCAGGCCGTCTGCGCGCCTGACAAGCTGACCCGCCAGGAGCAGGAGGCCGCGCTGCGCGCCGAATACGAGGCCGCCGTCCCGCCCAAGTTCGCGGACCCCGCGACCGGCGAGGTGCCCAAGAGCGCCATGGCGTGGGAGATCGTCAAGGAGAAGGCCATCCGCGCCCTCGTGCTGGAGAAGCAGCAGCGGCAGGACGGCCGCAAGCTCGACGAGCTGCGCCAGATCACCTGCGAGGTGGGCGTCCTGCCCGTGGTGCACGGCTCCGCCCTCTTCAAGCGCGGCGACACGCAGGCCCTCGTGACGGCGACCCTCTCCGGTACGGATGACGCGCAGGAATACGACGTCATCGCCGGCGGGCCGAAGTCCAAGAACTTCATCCTGCACTACAACTTCCCGAACTTCTGCACGGGCGAGGTCGGCCGCTACAGCTCGACCGGCCGCCGCGAGATCGGCCACGGCAACCTGGCCGAGCGCTCCCTGCGGCAGGCCATGCCGTCGCTGGAGGCCTTCCCGTACACCGTCCGCGTGACCAGCGAGATTCTGGGCTCCAACGGCTCCAGCTCGATGGCCAGCGTCTGCGGCGGCTCTCTCGCCCTCATGGACGCGGGCGTGCCCGTCTCCGACGCCGTGGTCGGCATCTCCATCGGCCTCGTGACCGGCACCGACCACCGCGAGTTCCTGACCGACATCATCGGCAGCGAAGACCACTACGGCGACATGGACTTCAAGGTCGCCGGCACCTCCAAGGGCATCACCGGCTTCCAGCTGGACCTGAAGATCGCCGGCCTCGACCTGGAGGGCATGTACCAGGCCATGCTGCGCAACAAGGCCGCCCGCGCCCAGATCCGCCAGATCATGGCGGCCGCCATCGCGGCGCCCCGCGCGCAGATCTCCCCCAACGCCCCGCAGGTGACCACCGTCCGCATCAACCCCGAGAAGATCGGCGCGCTCATCGGCCCCGGCGGCAAGAACATCCGCGGCATCCAGGAGC
>CACZQQ010000212.1 GCA_902783355.1 uncultured bacterium | reverse complement strand
CCGACACCGACAACCGCGACGAGACGCAGGACTGCGTCCTGCTGATGACCCTGCACGCCGCCAAGGGGCTCGAATTCCGCGACGTCTTCATCGTCGGCCTGGAGGAGGGGCTCCTGCCCCACAGGAACGCCTTCGACGACAGCTACGGCCATGGGCGGACGGAGACGCCGCAGCTGCAGGAGGAGCGCCGCCTCTTCTACGTGGGGCTCACGCGCGCCAAGCGCGCCGTCTACCTGAGCTACACGCGGACCCGCTTCGGCTACGGAAGCCGGAGCTCCTCCGCGCCCAGCCGCTTCATCGACGAGCTGCCCCGGAGGCTCGTCAACTCCTTCCAGTACCTCAACGGGCATGAGATAAAAACCGACTTCCCCTGAACCTCCCCCCATGAAAGCCCTTGAGATCACCGGCCCGCAGCGCGCCTGCGGCGAACTGACGGTCGCCGGCAACAAGAACGCCGCGCTGCCCATGATCGCGGCGGCCCTGCTGACCGCCGAGCCGGTCGTCCTCCACAACGTGCCGGACATCCTGGACGTGCGCAACATGCTGGCGCTGGCGGCGGACATGGGCGTCAAGTGCGCCTACGACGGCCACACCGCCACCCTCCAGGCCGACACGCTGGTCCGCACCGAACCCGCCGCGCGCCTCTGCGCGGCCGTGCGGACCTCCCTGCTCTTCGCCGCGCCGCTGGCCGCCCGCACGGGCCACGCCAGAATCGCGCACCCCGGCGGCGACGTCATCGGCCGCCGCCGCCTCGACACCCACTTCTACGGCCTGGGCAAGCTGGGCATCGACGCGAAGTACGACGGCGAGGCCTACGTCTTCACCGCCGCAGGAAGACGCGCGGGCACGGAACTCTTCTTGGACGAGGCCTCCGTCACGGGCACGGAGCACATCCTGACGGCGGCCGTCACCGCCGAGGGGACGACGGTCATCCGCAATGCGGCCTGCGAGCCGCACGTGGCGCAGCTGGCGCAGCTGCTCAACCAGATGGGCGCGCGCATCTCGGGCGTGGAGACCAACCTGCTGGTGGTGGAGGGCGTCCCGACGCTCCACGGCGCCGAATTCACCATCGGCGCCGACCATGTGAACGCCGCCAGCTATCTGTCGCTGGCGGCCGCGACGCAGGGCGAGATCGACCTCTACGGCGAAATCATCCCCCACGACTACTGGATGACGCGCCGCGTCTTCCAGCGCCTGGGCGCCAGCTTCCTCCTGGAACCCGGCCACATCCGCCTGAAGCAGGAGACCCCCCTGCGCATCGAGAACGACCTGGACGGCGTCATGCCCACCATCTCCGACGGGCCGTGGCCGCAGTTCCCCTCCGACATGATGAGCTGCCTGGTCACCGTCGCCACGCAGGCGCAGGGAAGCACCCTCTTCTTCGAGAAGATGTACGAGAGCCGCATCTACTTCGTGGACAAGCTGATCGCCATGGGCGCCAACGCGGTCGTCTGCGATCCGCACCGTGTCCTGGTGGCCGGTCCCTGCCGCCTCCACGCCGCCGAACTCATCTCGCCCGACATCCGCGCCGGCATGGCGCTCGTCATCGCCGCCTGCTGCGCCCACGGGACCTCCCGCATCCGGAACGCCGACATGGTCTACCGCGGCTACGCCGACCTGCCCGGACGCCTCCGTCAACTCTCAATTAACATTAAGGAATTGGAACTCTAGCAGTCATGAAAAAGAACGCAACTCTTTTGCTGTTGACGCTGCTCCTTGCGTTGGCGACCTCCTGCTCCACCCTCCTCTTCTGGCGCTCAAGCGAACCGGCGGCTCCCGTCGACAAGGGCGCGGCCGAGTTCTCCCTCTACGCCAACTACGGCGACCACATGGTCCTGCAGCAGGGGCGCCCCATCCCCATCTGCGGCAAGGGCACGCCCGGCGGCCTCGTGAAAGTCACTTTGGGGCACGCCAGCGCTGAGGCGACCGTGGAGGACGACGGCACGTGGCGGGCGCTCCTGCCAGCCATGCGCGGCGGCATGGAGCCCCTCACGCTGACCGTGACTGGCGCGCAGGACGCGAAGCCCATCGTGCTCAAGGACGTCCTCGTCGGCGAAGTCTGGTTCTGCAGCGGCCAGTCCAACATGGAGATGCCCCTCTGGACGGGGCAGAAGGGCTGGACGAACACGGACGGCGACAAGATCGCCGCCGCCGGCATGGAGACGCCCTCCATCCGCCTCTTCAACGCCGCCCTCTACAAGTACGCCGACTCCTACGCGCTGGCGGAGGAGCCGCGCGGCAACTGGACGCTGCCGACGGAGGAGGACCTCAAGCGCTTCTCCGCCGTGGCCTACTTCTTCGCGCAGGAGCTGACGCGCCGCCTCAACGTCCCCGTCGGCCTCATTTCAAGCTGCTGGGGCGGCACGCGCATCGAACCGTGGCTGAGCGCCCGCGCCTACAAGGAGGGCGGCGACGACTTCAAGGAGATCTACAAGGAGCTCAAGGCGCTCGACCCCGAGAACAAGGCGCGCCCCTACCGCGAGCAGCAAATCGACTGGTTCAATGGAATCATGGCCGACGCGGAGCAGGGTTTCGGCGTCACGCGGCGATGGGCGCTCCCCGGCTACAAGACCAACGGCGCCAACGGATGGGAGACGCAACGCAAGACCGTCGGCGAACTCATCCCCGGCCGTGCGCAGGACAAGAGCGGCTTCTTCTGGTATGTCACCTACGTCGACATTCCCGAATCCTGGGCGGGCAAGGAAGCCGCGCTTGACTTGTCCTTCGTCGACGAATGCGACACCACCTTCTTCGACGGCGTCCAGATCGGCGCGACGGGCTTCGAGAAGGCCCAGTGGCCCGTCTCCCTCCGCCGCCTCTACAAGATTCCTGCCTCCCTCGTCAAGCCCGGCAGGGCGAAGATCGCCATCCGCGCCTTCAACTCGGGCGGCTTCGGCGGCGTCTGCCGCGACCGCCTCCTCACCTGCGGCGACCAGACCATCCGGCTGGACGGCGAATGGCATACGCGCACCGAGGCCATCGTCGACCTCAGCGCCAGGGCCTTCCCCACGGAAAGCACCGTCCCCAGCAGCCGCCAGTATCCCGCCGCCCTCTTCAACGCCATGGTCTATCCATGGACGCGCTACCCTGTCCGCGGCGTCATCTGGTACCAGGGCGAATCCAACGCCGGCCAGCCCGACCGCTACGCGACCCTCTTCCAGATGATGGCCAGCGACTGGCGCTCCTACTGGCGGCAGGACTATCTGGACAAGCGCACGCTCCAGGGAATCCCCCCCATGCCCTTCATCTACTGCCAGCTGGCCGGCTGGCATGTCGACAGCTATCCCGCCTTCCGCCAGATGCAGCAGGACCTCCTGAAGACGGACCCCTGCTTCGGCATGGCCGTCACCATGGACAAGAGCGACTCCAGCACCATCCATCCGCCCGAGAAGCAGCCTGTCGGCCAGCGCCTGGCCGCCGAAGCCATGCGCCTCTGCTACGGCTCCAAGGCCATCTCCAGCGGCCCCGTCCCCGTCAGCTGCACGGCCGACGGCGACCGCCTGATCGTTGAATTCGACAACTGCGGCCTGGGGCTTGTCTCCACCGACGGCAAGCCGCTGGCGGGCTTCGAGGTTGCCGGCGCCGACGGCAGGTTCGCCCCCGCCAGGGCGGAGGTCCGCGGCAATGCCGTCGTCCTCTCGGCGGCGGGCGTGCTTGCGCCGCAGCGCGCCCGCTACGCCTGGAAGACATTCTGCCCCGAGATGAACCTCGGCAACCGCGACGGCTTCCCCGCCGGCCCCTTCGACACCAACACGCTCGCCGAACAACGCCCCTAATGCGCCTCCTGCTGGAATCAGTCAAATACCCGACCCCCGAGGAGAGCCTCGCCGAGGAGCAGCTCATCCGTGCGGCGGAACAGGCCGGACACGCCATCACGCTCAAGCGCCCTGGCCTGCGCCCGTCCCCCACGGACGGCTTCAACAGCGTCATCTCCCTGCGTCCGCGCCAGGAGAGCACGCTCCAGCTGGAGCTGGGGCGCCCCAACGACCTGCTCGACCTGCCCAAGAACCCCT
>CACZQQ010000211.1 GCA_902783355.1 uncultured bacterium | reverse complement strand
TGGCGGCGACGAACACGCCCCCGCGCACATCGGCGCCGAAAACTACAGGCTCGTCCGCGACTTCGCCCGCGAATGTGGCGCCGTCCTCCAATCCCCTCTCGCATGAAGACACTCTCCTTCCCACACGACCCCGTCCCTGTCCTGGCGGAGGCCCAACTCGTCGTCGTTGGCGGCGGCGTGGCCGGCCTCGCGGCGGCGGTCTCGGCCGCCCGCAACGGCGCGCGCGCCCTCCTCGTCGAACAGGCGGGCTGCTGCGGCGGCATGACCACGCGCGGCCTCCTGCCAAGCATCATCTGCATGGGCGACGGCGAAAGGCTCCTCTCCGGCGGCCTCTGCAAGGAGGTCGTCGACGCCCTCGCGCGCCACATGGAGGAGACCACGCCCAGCTACAGCTGGCAGGACCTGCGCCCCGAAGTCCTCAAGCGCCTCTACGACGAAATGCTTGAAGCGGCCGGCGTGCAAGTCCTCTTCGAAACCACCGTCATCGGCGTGAGGCGCGAGGGAAGCCGTATCGCCGCGCTGGAGTGCTGGACGCCCGCGGGCCGCGCCGCCATCGCGGGAACCCTCTTCGTGGACGCCACGGGCGACGGCGCCCTCGCCGCCGAGGCCGGCGTCCCCTTCCAATACGGCGACGCCAACCACGAGGTCATGGCGCCGACGCTGTGCACCGCCTTCGACAACATCGACTACAGCCTGAACAGCCGCCGCAACGGCCTCGGCCGCGCCGAATGGGCGAAGGCGCAGGAGGAGAAGAGGGCGCCACTCCCCGAAGGCCACTTCGTCGGCTTCTTCCGCAACGGCCCGTCGGAGGGCCTCGGCAATCTCGGCCACATGTATGGCACCGACGTCCTGGACGTCCTCAGCCGCTCGAAGGCGTGGGCCACCGGCCGCCGTCTCGCGCAGGCCTACCTCGACTTCTTCCGCGCCGACGTGGCGGGCTTCGCCAACGCGCAGCTGGCCGCCACCGCCGACATGATGGGCGTCCGCGAATCGCGCCGCATCCAGGGCGACTACACCCTCACGCAGGAGGACTACTTCCAGCGGCGGCACTTCTCCGACGACGTCGGCTCCTTCGCCTATCCCATCGACATCCACGCCTCCGGCAACGACACCGCCCGCCAGGCGCAAACCGAAAAGACTTTGGAAGCAACGACTTATAAAAATGGCGAGAACTACGGCGTCCCCTACCGCGCGATTCTGGCGCAGGGCGTGGAGAACCTGCTGGTGGCGGGCCGCTGCGTCTCCGCCGACCGCGCCATGCAGGCCTCGCTGCGCGTCGTGCCCGGCTGCATGATCACGGGCGAGGCCGCCGGAACCGCCGCCGCACTCGCCCTCAAAGACAGGACCTCCCTGCGCGAAGTCTCCATTCCCGCCCTGCAGGCGCGCCTGCGCCGACAGGGCCTCTATATTCCATAGGCCGCACGGCGTGCGGAGGCCGGTTGACCGGAGAGCGGCGGATTCACCACTGGGTCATGCCGCCGTCCACGACGATATTGGCGCCAGTCATGTAGGAGGAGGCGTCGGAGCACAGGAGCAGGAGGGCGCCGTTGAGCTCCTCCGCCCTGCCCGTGCGCTTGAGCATGGTCTTGTCGCTCAGCCGCCCGATGAACGCCATGTCGCTCTTCGGGCCGATGCTGGGGAACGGCCCCGGCGTCAGGCAGTTGACGCGTATGTTCCTGCGCGCCAATGCCGCCGCGCAATAGCGCGTGAACTGGATGACCGCCGCCTTGCCCGCGCCGTAGGTGGGCGGATTCCACGGGATGCTGTCGCCGTAGATGGCGAAGTCGGGGGCCATGAGGCCGTACATGGAGGCGACATTGACGATGTTGCCGCCGCCGCGGCGGTCGAAGCACGGGATGGCCTCGCGCGTGCAGCGGAAGACGACGCCGAGGGTGCCGTCGATGCCCGTCTCCCACACGTCGTCGGAAATCTTGTCGAGACGGAATTCGCAGGACTTGCCGCCGGCGCCGCCGCCGTAGGCCGCGCAGTTCACCAGAACATCTAGGCCGCCAAAGAGTTCCTCCACCCGCGCAAAGGCCGCCTTCGTCTCCTCCGACGAGGACAGGTCGGCCTGGACGACCGCCAGGCGGCCCTTCTCGCGCCAAGGCGCGAAAGTCTCGTCAAGGCGGTCCTGCCGCGCCGGAACGGCGA
>CACZQQ010000210.1 GCA_902783355.1 uncultured bacterium | reverse complement strand
GCGCCGCCTGCCCCATCGCCTCCATCTGCCTGAAACGCAATCTCGACTGACATGCAAACCCTCCTGCAAATCGTCTTCGGCATCGCCGGCCTCGCCTTCCTCACTTACGGAGCCGACTTTCTGGTCAAGGGCGGCGTCTTCATCGCCGCCGCGCTGAAGATTCGGCCCGTCGTGATCGGCCTGACGCTGGTGGCCTTCGCGACAAGCGCGCCGGAGCTGGTGGTCAGCATCGACGCGGCCATCAAGGGCGTAGGCGACGTCAGCGCCGGCAACGTCATCGGCTCCAACATCTGCAACATCGCGCTCATCTTGGGCGTGGCGGCGACGATCTGCCCCATCGCGGTGCGGCCGCAGCTGCTGCGCTTCGACACCCCCGTCATGCTGCTGGCCACCTTCGCCCTCGCGGCGTGCCTCCTGCTCTTCGGCGGCGTCGGCAGGCTCCCGGCCGCCATCTTCCTCGCCTGCCTCCTCCTCTATCTGTGGTGGACGGTCCGCAACAGCGGCAACGCCCAGCCCGACGAGGAGGCGCTTCCCGACAAGCGCCTCTCCATGGCGAAGGCCGTCCTGCTGGTCGTCGTCGGGCTGGCGGGCCTCGTGGGCGGCGCCAAGCTCTTCGTCAACGCCGCCATCTATCTGGCGCGCCTCTTCCATGTCTCGGAGGCGGTCATCGGCCTGACGGTCGTCGCGTTGGGGACGAGCCTGCCGGAGCTGGCGACCTCCGCCGTCGCCTCCTTCCGCCGCCAGAACGACATCGCCATCGGCAACGTCATCGGCTCCAACATCTTCAATGTGCTGGCGATATTGGGCATCGCCCCCCTGATTGCGCCCATCCACGCCCCTGGCATCAGCCGCGTGGACGTGGCGGCCGTCTGCGCCCTCCCCCTAGAGCTGTTTATTCTTATGTCCTTGCCATGCAAGAAGTTAGGCAGACTGAGCGGCATCCTCCTGCTGATAGAATACGCCGCCTACATCGCCTGGCTGGCCATGAAGGGATGAACGCCGTCACGCCCGCAAGGTAAAATCAACAGCCAGCCTGACCCACGCCGCTTCGGCGTGGGCGAGGCGCCGTCACGCCCGCTGCGGCTTGGGCAACGTCATGGCGAAGAGGGTGTTGCAGACGGCCATGACGGCGGAGAAGCCGAAGAGCCACTCCACGCCGAAGCGCAGCCAGATCCAGCCGCCCAGCGGCGCGCTGATGATGGCGATGAAGTGGTTGATGGAGATGCCCGTGGAGAGGGTCGAGGTCAGCTCCTCCTGCGACGACGCCAGCTCCCGCACATATATGTTGGTGGCCAGCGCGGTGGTGCTGATGATGGCGTCCAGAATGTAGTTGAGGCAGACCACCACGATTGCCACGCCGCGCGGGAAGAGGTCGCCCGCGAAGCCGTAGAGCAGGCAGACGCCGCAGAGCACCACCGTGTCCCAGATCATCGTGTTGCGGTAGCCCCACCGGTCGGTGAGGCGGCCGATGGCGGGTGCCGCGAAGATGTTGATGCAGGCGCTCACGCCCAGAAGGAGCGCCATCGTCGCCGTCGAGAAGCCATAGACCTTGATGAGCACGTAGGGGGCGAAGGTCAGGAAGATCTGCTTGCGCGCGCCGTAGAAGAGCTCCAGGGCGTAGAACTTGTTGAACTTGCGGTGGAAATAGAGGCGCGGGCGGCGGGCCGGCGGCGCGTCGGGCGCCTCCCGCGAGAAGGTGCTGGCCACGCTGACCGCCATCAGCGCGATGATGAGGCTCCACACCACGTTGAAGAGCATCCGCTCCTGCAGCCAGCGGGCGCCGATGGAGAAGATGGCCGCCACCAGCAGGCTGCCCGCCACCGAGCCGAAGTTCATCACGCTGGTCTGCAGCCCCAACGACTGCCCCGCCCTCCCCTCGCGCGCCACCTGCATCGCAATGACGGAGCGCACGGGCATCACCAGATGCTCGCCCAGGCTCCACACCATGATGAAGAAGGTGACCGCCACCTTCGAGGCGGGCGTCAGCAGCAACAGGGCGCCCGCCAGCGAGACAAGCGTCCCGATCCGCATGATGCGCCAGTCGCTGACGCGGCTCAAGGTCGCGAGGATGAAGACCAGCAGGAGGCCGGGCAGCTCGCGGAAGAACTCCAGCCAGCCGCGGTCCACGCTGTCCATCGCGTAGATGTCCGAGAGGAAGTTGTTGAGGGAGGCGGCGAAGCAGCCCACGCCGATGCCCCAGACCAGAATGCTGAGGAAGAAGGCGCCCGCGCCCGAATGCGGACGGAAGATGGAGGAGGCTTTCATGGCAGTCGTGAAATGGAGGGAATCCGGTCAGACCGCAAACTATAACACCTCCCGTCCAAATGGCACAGCGACTGGAAACTTGCAGGACGACGGCTACCGCCCGCCTTCCTCATACAGTTTGATGATGAACAGTTCCATTTGCGACGCCCTTATTCAAGGACGCGGCCTGGATACGGCCAGGCGGCCATGCGATGGTCGGTTTCCTGCGCAAATCAGAGCGGGAACTTCACCGCAAACTGCTGACAGGCCTCCCGCATGTCGGGCGTCAACTTGGCTTCGATGCCCGCCACGAGCGCCTCCGGCATCTCCCTGTAGTGGGCCAGCGCAATGCCGCCCGTGACGGCGGCGACGGTGTCGCTGTCGCCGCCGAGGGATATGGCGTTGCGGATGGCGTCCTCGTAGCACGACGATTCAAGGAACGCGCGGATGGCCACGGGGACGGTCCCCTGGCAGGAGACGTCAAAACGGTATGTCGGACGGATGGCGTCCAGGCTTTGCGACAGGTCGTAGCCGAAGCGGCTCTCGATTTCCTTCTTGACCTCTTCCTTGCTCCGGCCCTGACGAGCCAGAAAGACCGCCAACGCCGTCGCCTGCGCGCCGCGGACGCCCTCCGGATGGTTGTGCGTCGCGCACGCCGACGCCTTGGCGGCGTCCAGGACTTCCTCCACCGTCTGGAAGGCAAAGCCGACAGGGCTGACGCGCATGGCCGCGCCGTTCCCCCAGCTCCAGTAGGGGGCGAGCTCGTCCTCCGGACGCGCCAGCCATGCGTAGAATCTGCCGCCATAGCCGCGATGGTAATGGCGGTTGCCCCACCGGTGGTAGCAGAGGGCGTAGTCGACGCCGGAACAGATGGCCTCCGCCGTCGCCATCGTCAGGACGGAATCGTCCGTCAGGTTGCAACGTACATCGACCAGCGGAAACTCCTTCGTCTTGATGTTGTGCCACTCGTAGATCGACCCGACAAAATCGCCGCCGAGCGCGCCGTAGAGGGGATTGAGTTGCTTCATTGTCTTTGCGTCCTGATTGTGCTTTTCCGTTGATGACGTACTACCTATGCATACTATAATTCTTACAGGAGAGTATGCATGGTGCCCCGCCGCGCCGCATGTCGCACGTCGCACGTCGCGCGTCGCACGCCGCATGTCGCATGTCGCACGTCGCTTGTCCTTGCGCCAGCGGTCGGGCACAGAGCGCATTCCACATCAGGGGATGGCGAGGTCGGCGACAGGCGACAGGCGCTTCGACGAAACGGCAGCTTTTACGTTTATAAAGAAATAGTTATTCAAGCCGTTCCGGCAAATTTGAATTGGAGGTCCCGGTTGCCGTCGGCGGATTAATGACAAAAGCGCATGGGGGGCTCCCATGCGCTC
>CACZQQ010000209.1 GCA_902783355.1 uncultured bacterium | reverse complement strand
CGCGCCCTTCCGCCTTCGCCAAGGCTTCCTCCTTCGCGCTTCACGCTACGGCGGATAAACCGGCGGACAAGCACGGCTTTCAATTGCCGACCCATGTGGGACAGAGCGTCTACAAAATATACACCTTCTTCCATGTCCGCATGCATCGTAGAAGGCTTTGTGTGTTTTGTGTATTTTGTGTATTTTGTGGAAGAAGCAGTCACGGCAAGCGCGTCCCTCTCCCGTGGCGCAGACAGGCATGTGGCCACGCATGTTGCGTAGAAGGCTTTGTGTGTTTTGTGTATTTTGTGTATTTTGTGGAAGAAGCAGTCACGGCAAGTGCGTCCCTCTCCCGTGGCGCAGACAGGCATGTGGCAACGCGGCACTAACTGCCCATGATCTCAAGGGGGGATACTGCGTCGCGGAAAATCCCACAAAATCCCACAAACGCTAATTTCTTTGAGATTATGCAGTTATAGTCTTGAAAGCCCTGAAAGATGTATTACATTGACAGGGTGGAGGGCGGGGGATGGAGCCTATCCCTAAAAGGGGAACCTGCCGTTGCGACAGGCGACAGGCGACATGGGACAGGCGACATGGGGCATGGGACATGGGGCATGGGACATGGGACATGGGACATGGGACATGGGACATGGGACATGGGACATGGGACACGCGGCGGGCGGCGTGACTCCTAAAAACGACGTCCGTTCACGGTCCTTCTGGCCCGCTCTCCCCGCCCGTTTGTCGGCTCCCGGATTGCAAATTTCGTTTGAGGTATCATATTATGTCGCTTGACAAGAAGAATTCTCTGATTACATACACATAAACCACACGTTTCTCCCCAGGAGAGTCTAATGGCCAACCAGAAACCCCATCGTCTGCCGGCTGCCGCGAAACACATGCGCGCCGACGCTCGCAAGCGCGCGATGAACCGCGCCCGCAAGGACAAGATCCATGACGCCGAGAAGGCCCTGAACGCCGCGATCGCCGCCAACCAGAAGGACGGCATCCAGGAGCTGCTGTCCACCTGCTTCTCTCAGCTGGACAAGGCCGCCAAGACCAAGGTCATCCACAAGAACAAGGCCGACCGCAAGAAGGCCCGTCTCTTCGCACGCGTGGCGAAGATGGCCTAGCCCTATTCGGGTTCATGAGGAGGGCGTCGCCAGCAGGGGAAACTGCCGGGGACGCCCTTTTGTTTTAGTCCGCCGCCGTCTATTGCGGCCGCGGGCCGGCTGTCTGTCCAGCGGCGCTTGGACGCCGCACGTGGAGGTGAGCATGGAGTACGATCCGAAATATGTGAAGGTGAAACACTTGGGCGTGAAGTTCCAGGAGGCCTGCGCCCACTGGGACAATGCGCTGGCGCTGCGCACCTTCTTCGGCAAGAAATGCGTCGAGCGCACCTTCAGGCAGCTCCATGCGGACATCCTCCGCTGGGCGGGCTATCTTGCGGAGCAGGGCGTCAAGGTTGGCGACCGCGTGGTCGCCGTCGCGAGCAAGTCGCAGAACCACTTCCGCTTCTTCTACGCCTGCTGGCGGCTGGGCGCGGTGGCGGTCCCCGTCTGCGAGAGCCTGAGCGCCGAGGAGACCGCCTTCGTCATCGGCGACTGCTCGCCGAAGCTGGTCCTGGCGGAGAAGGCGCTCCTGAACAAGGTCAAGGGCGCGGCGGGCGACGTCCCCGTGGTGGACTGGGCGACGCTGCCGCTGGCGTCGGAGGAGGAGGCCGCCGCTCCCGTCGAGGTCGAGTTCAGGCCGCCCTTCGCGACGGACGCGGAGGCGGAGGCGAGCAACGCGGTCTTCATCTACACATCCGGCTCCACGGGCATGCCGAAGGGCGTGGTCCTCAGCCACAAGAACCTCTACTGCAACGCCTACTCCATCCTGGAGACCTACGACGTCTCCGAGCGGGACGCCATCATATCCCTGCTGCCCTATTGGCACGCCTACGCCCTGGCCATCGAAATCTGCTTCGTGCCATGGAAGGGCATCTGCACCAACATCCCCTCCAGCAAGGCGGACTTCATGATGCACATCGCCGACTACCGCCCCACCGTCATCCTGGTGGTTCCGCGCGTCATCGACGTGATGATGGCGGCCTTCAACAAGAAGATCGAGGCCATGCCCGAGCGGAAGCGGAATTTCGTCAAGCGGGCCATCTACAACGCCAGCCGCATCTTCACGGCCGGCAAGAAGTGGAACGGCGGCATCTTCCGCATGCTCTACCACTATTGCCTCTACGATCCCTTCGTCTTCAGGAAGTTCCGCCAGGCCCTGGGCGGCCATGTCCGCTTCTTCGTCTCAGGCGGCGCGCCCCTCGACCTGGACGCGCAGAGTTTCTTCAGCTTCTGCGGCATGCCCATCCTGCAGGGCTACGGCCTCACAGAGGCCTCCCCCATCGTCTCCTCCAACCTCATCGGCGACTACCGCCTGGGCTCCTGCGGCAAGGTCATGCCGTGGCTCCTCGAGGAGCAGGGCGGCGACTACACCTTCATGGACGTGGACGACCCGCGCAAGCGCGACAAGGCCCTGACCGGCGAGCTCCTCCTCAAGGGCGACTGCGTCATGCAGGGCTACTGGAACCACAAGGACGCCTCCGCCAAGACCCTGGACGCCGACGGATGGCTCCACACGGGCGACGTCGGCCACATGGACAAGGACGGCTTCATCTTCCTCCACGGCCGCAGCAGCTCCATGATCGTCCTCTACGGCGGCGAGAAGCTGCATCCGGAGGCGGTGGAGGACGTGGTGAAGGATTCGCCGCTCATCAGCGAGGCGATGGTCTTCGGCGAGAAGTGCAAGAACGCCTACGTCTGCGTGAACGTCTGCAAGGAGGAGGCGGAGAAATACGGCGCCGACGAGCTGGCGCGCAAGGTGAAGGCGGAGGTCGAGCGCCTGACCGCCAGCCTTGACAGCTACGAGCGGCCCCGCGACGTCCTCATCCTGCCGGAGTTCAACGTGGACGACGGCACGCTGACCGCCACGCTGAAGATCCGCCGCTTCAAGATTCGCCAGAGGTACGCGAAGGAGATCGAGGCGTTCCTGGTGGCCAACGGCGAGAGCATCGCCACCAAGAGCGAGCTTTCGGTGCCCAGCAGCCGCATCGTGGAGAGCCTGGACGAGGGCTCCGTCATCGTCGGCGTGGACAAGGTGCTTAAATAATAGGTACGTACATAGGCAGCAAGGGATTTTCAAGATGACACGCGAGGAAGTGCAAGGCAAGGTGTCGGAGGCGCAGGGGCGCCTTGAGCACTTGAGGGGGTTTCTTTGACGTCGCCGGCAAGCGCGAGAAGCTAGACTTGCTGCAGGCGACCATGGCGCGGCCCGACTTCTGGGACAGCCGCGAGAAGTCGCAGGCCGTCGTGGAAGAGGTCAGCCGCCTCAAGAACGTGGTGGAGCCCTTCGGGCGCCTGGCCGCTTCGGTGGACGACTTCGCCGCCATGGCCGAACTGGCCGCCGAGGAGGGCGATTCCTCCGCCCTCTACGAGGAGGCCGACGGCGAGTGGGAGCGCCTCGCCGCCGAACTCGACCGCATGGAGCTGGTCAGCTTCCTCTCCGGCAAGATGGACGCCAAGAACGCCATCATCACGCTGCGCGCGGGCGCCGGCGGCACCGAGTCCTGCGACTGGTGCGCCATGCTGGAGCGCATGTATCTGCATTGGTTCGACCGCCGCGGCTTCGGCTTCGCCATCAACGACATGCAGCTGGGCGACGAAGCCGGCATCAAGAACATGACCATCACCGTCACCGGCGAGTTCGCCTACGGCTACCTCAAGGGCGAGAAGGGCGTCCACCGCCTCGTCCGCATATCCCCCTTCGACGCCAACAAGCGCCGCCACACCTCCTTCTGCTCCGTCGATGTCATGCCGCAGATTGACGACGACATCGACATCCAGATCAACGAGAAGGACTTGCGCATAGACGTCTTCCACTCCTCCGGCGCGGGCGGCCAGCACATCAACAAGACCTCCTCCGCCGTGCGCATCACCCATCTGCCCACGGGCATCGTCGTGGCCTCCCAGTCGGAGCGCAGCCAGCACCAGAACCGCTTCATCGCCATGAACCTGCTGCGGGCGCGCCTCTACCAGATCGAGGAGGACAAGCGCACCGCCGCCGTCCGCCAGGAGGACATCGACAAGGGCGAGAACGGCTTCGGCAACCAGATCCGCTCCTACGTCCTCCAGCCCTACCAGATGGTCAAGGACCTGCGGACCGGATGCCAGACCAGCAACGTCTCCGGCGTGCTAGACGGCGACCTGGACGCCTTCATCAACGCCTACCTGCGCGGCAACAAGGCCGCCGACGGCGGCGCCGACCTTGAATAGTTGGGGCGGGCGCGCGCCCGTGCGCGAAAGACGCGCTACATTTAGCGAAATACCTTTCTTTAGACGGAATCCGACAGAAAAAGCAACCCATCCCAAGAGGAGACGACAATGAACTGCGATTGCAAAGACAAGGCCACTTTCAAGAAAGCCATCAACACCGTGCGTCTTCTGGCCGCCGACGGCGTCCAGAAGGCCAATTCCGGCCACCCGGGCATGCCGATGGGGGCGGCGGACGTGGCCTTCACGCTGTGGGCGAAGTTCCTGCGCTTCGACCCCAAGCGCCCCGACTGGCTGGGCCGCGACCGCTTCGTCCTCTCCGCCGGCCACGGCTCCATGCTCCTCTACAGCCTGCTGCACCTCTTCGGCTACGACCTGAGCCTGGACGACCTCAAGCAGTTCCGCCAGCTGGACAGCAAGACGCCTGGCCATCCGGAGCACGGGCACACGCCGGGCGTCGAAGTCACCACGGGCCCGCTGGGCTCCGGCCTCGCCAGCGCCGTCGGCATGGCCATCACGCTCAAGCAGTTCGCCGCGCGCATCGGCGCCCCCGCGAGCCTCTTCGACCAGAAGGTGTACGTCATCTCCGGCGACGGCTGCATCATGGAGGGCACGACGCATGAGGCGTGCGCCCTGGCCGGCCACCTCAAGCTCAACAACCTCGTCCTCTTCTACGACGACAACAGGATCACCATCGAGGGGTCGACCTCCATCGCCATGAGCGAGGACGTGGGCGCCCGCTACGCCGCCTACGGCTGGAACGTCCTGCGCATCAACGGCCAGTGCCCGAAGCAGATCATGGCCGCCATCACGCTGGCCAACGCCTGCAAGGACAAGCCGACCATCGTCATCTGCACGACCACCATCGGCTACGGCGCCCCCAAGCTGGCCGGCACCTCCGCCTCCCACGGCGCGCCGCTGGGCGAGGAGGAGCTCGCCGCCGCCAAGGCGAACCTCGGCTTCGACCCCGCCCAGTCCTTCGTCGTGCCCGACGAGGTCCGCGCCCTCTGCGACAAGCTGATCGCCGACAAGCAGGCCGCCGCCGCCAAGTGGGACGCCGACTTCGAGGCGTGGAAGGCCGCGGCCCCCGCCGAGAGCATCGCCCTCATGAACGCGCTGCTGAACCCCGCCATCCCCGCCGACCTGGAGGCCAAGCTGCTGGCCGCCATTCCGGAGAAGGACGACGCCACGCGCTCCTCCAGCGGCAAGGTCATGCAGGCCATCGCCGCCGCGATTCCCGCCTTCGTGGGCGGCTCCGCCGACCTGGCGCCCTCCAACAAGACCTACCTCAAGGGCCTTGGCGACTTCAGCGCCGACGACCGCGCCGGCCGCAACTTCCACTTCGGCGTCCGCGAGCTGGCTATGGGCCTGGCCTGCAACGGCATGGCGCTGACCGGCGCGATGCCCTTCTGCGCCACCTTCATGGTCTTCTCCGACTACCTGAAGCCCGCCATCCGCCTGGCCGCCATCCAGAAGCTGCACATCGTCTACGTCTTCACCCATGACTCCTACGCCGTGGGCGAGGACGGCGCGACCCACGAGCCCATCGAGCATCTGGCCATGTTCCGCTGCATGCCCGGCGTGACGCTGCTGCGTCCCGCCGAGTCCCACGAGGTCGCCTTGGCGTGGGCCTACGCCGTCCGCGCCGACCATCCCGTCGTGCTGGCCCTGAGCCGCCAGACCCTGCCCAACCTGCCCGCCGACGCCGTCAAGCGCATCGACATCGCCCGCGGCGCCTACGTGGTCTCCGAGGACGCAGGCTTTGACACCATCCTCATCGCCACCGGCTCCGAGGTGGGCGTGGCCGAAGGCGCCGCCGCCAAGCTGCGCGCCGCCGGCAAGAAGATCCGCGTCGTCTCCATGACCGCCACCGATCTCTTCGACGCACAGGACGCCGCCTTCAAGGAGAGCATCCTGCCGGCCGCCGTCACGAAGCGCGTCTCCGTCGAGGCCGCCAGCACCTTCGGCTGGAGCAAGTACATCGGCGCGGCCGGCCTGGCCATCGGCCTCGACCACTACGGCGAGTCCGCCCCCTACAAAGTG
>CACZQQ010000208.1 GCA_902783355.1 uncultured bacterium | reverse complement strand
GTGGGGCCGACGGGCAGCGGCAAGACCACCACGCTCTACTGCATCATGCAGCAGCTCAACGCCGACTTCCGCAAGATCATCACCATCGAGGACCCCGTGGAATATCAGCTGGAGGGGCTTCAGCAGATCCAGGTGCGCGCCTCCATCGGGCTGACCTTCGCCAACGGCCTGCGCGCCATCGTCCGCCAGGACCCCGATGTCGTGCTCGTGGGCGAAATCCGCGACAAGGAGACGGCTGAGATCGCCATCAACGCCTCCCTGACCGGCCATCTCGTCCTCTCGACGCTGCACACCAACGATGCGGCGGGCGCGATCTCGCGCCTCATCGACATGGGCGTGGAGGGCTTCCTCATCTCCTCCGCGCTGCTGGCGGTCGCCTCGCAGCGCCTTGTGCGGCGCATCTGCCCGCAGTGCCACGGCAAGGGGCGTTTGCCGCCGGAGGAGGGCGCGACGGAGGGGAAACGCTGTCGCAACTGCCGCGGCAGCGGCTACCGCGGCCGTATCGCCATCTTCGAGCTCATGATTATCAACGACGAACTGCGGGCCGCCATCAACTCCCATCAGGACACCTCCGTCATCACCGCCATCGCGCGCAAGGCGGGCATGCGCACGCTGAAGGAGGACGGCGACCTCAAGGTGAAGCTCGGCCTGACCACCGAATCGGAGGTCCTGCGCGTCTGCCAGCTGGACTTGGGCACCGTTGAATAGCGCCGCGTCCCCAAGCCCTGATTCCGCCCTGCCCATTGCCGAGGTCGTCTTCAACATCGCCTCGGGGCAGGGCTACGACTTCCTGCTGCCGCCGGAGCTGCGCGGCCAGGTCGCCCCCGGCTGCCGCGTGACTGCGCTCTTCCACCACAAGCCGCAGGCGGGCTATGTCATCCGCCTCAAGGCGTCTGCGCCGTGGGCGAATCTACAACCTATTCTGGCTCTAGAAGATAAATCAAGATGGGTTCCGCCGCAGCTCATGGCGCTGGCCGACTGGCTCTGCAAATACTATTGCGCGCCCCACGAATGCGTCGTGTGGAACCTGCTGCCCTCCGTCGTCCGCAAGGGGCAGATGCAGCATGCCGCCGTCAACTACATCGAGATGACGAGCCTGTGCAACGACTTGGGCAGCGAGGCGTTCAAGGCGCTGACGGAAAAGCGGCAGGAGGTCGTCCGGACGCTGCTGCGGCTGGGCGGCACCATGGCGGAGAAGGAGTTTCTGGGGGCGATTGCGGCCGGCCAGACGGTCGTCAACGCGCTGGTGGAGGCGGGGTGGCTGCGCAAGGTGAAACGCGTGCAGCAGCGCGACCCCTTCGCCCATGCCGCCTTCCAGCGGGACGAGGCCAAGGCGCTGACGGCGGAGCAGGCGGCCGCCCTGAAGACCATCTGCGCGGCGGTGGACGATCCCGCACCCAAGCCCGTCCTCCTCTTCGGCGTCACAGGCTCCGGCAAGACGGAGGTCTATCTGCAGGCCATCGACCACTGCCTCAAACAGGGGCGCGACGCCATCGTCCTCGTCCCCGAAATCGCGCTGACGCCGCAGACCGCGGGCCGCTTCAGGATGCGCTTCGGCGACATGGTCTCCATCCTCCACAGCGGCCTGACCGACGGGCAGCGCTTCGACGAGTGGATGAAGATCAACGCGGGGCAGAGCCGCATCGCCATTGGCGCGCGCTCCGCCCTCTTTGCGCCCTTCCGCAAGTTGGGCCTCATCGTCGTGGACGAAGAGCACGAGCCCACCTACAAGCAGGACGAGATGCCGCACTACAACGCGCGGGACGTGGCGGTCGTCCGCGGCCGCCTGGAGCACTGCGCGGTCGTGCTCGGCTCCGCCACGCCCTCCATGGAGTCCTACCGCAACTGCGAAATCGGCAAATACACGCTTGTGCGCATGAAGGAGCGCGTGGACAACCGCCCGCTGCCCTCCGTCGAAATCGTGGACATGCGGCTGGAGAGCGCCGCCAACAAGGACAGCGGCAAGGCCGGCTTCTTCTCGTCGCGCCTGACGGAGCTCATCAACGACCGCCTCGCCAAGGGCGAGCAGGTCATGCTCTTCCTCAACCGCCGCGGCTTCGCCAGCCGCCTGACCTGCTCCAAATGCGGCTATACCGCCGCCTGCGACAACTGCTCGGTCACCTACACCTACCACCGCAAGACGGGCAAGCTGCTCTGCCATCTGTGCGGCGCCATGCTGGACGCGCCGCAGGAGTGCCCCTGCTGCGGCAACCCCGACATCCGCTACGGCGGCTTCGGCACGGAGCGCATCGAGACCGTCGTCCGCGCCGCCTTCCCGAAGGCGCTCGTCGCGCGCATGGATTCCGACACGATGACCAACGCCGCCTCCTACGAGCAGATCCTCCACGCCTTCAGCAACCAGCACATCAACATCCTCATCGGCACGCAGATGATTGCAAAAGGCCTTGATTTTCCGCTTGTTACACTAGTGGGAATCATCCAGGCGGACATCGGCCT
>CACZQQ010000207.1 GCA_902783355.1 uncultured bacterium | reverse complement strand
CGGCCGATGTGGCGCTCCTGCGTCGTGCAGAGGTCCTGCGTGTCTAGTACAAATAGTACAAGGTCGCTCCTGCGGATGGCCTGCTCGGTGCGGTTGGCGCTGAAGAACTCTACCACCGACGAGATCTGCCCCTTGCGGCGCAGGCCGGCCGTGTCCACGAGGACGATGGGGACCGACTGCCCGTCCATCTCGATGGTCAGCGGCAGGTCGACGGCGTCGCGCGTGGTGCCGGCGATGTCGGAGACCATCATGCGCTCCTCGCCGACGAGGCGGTTGACGATGGAGGACTTGCCCACGTTGGGGCGGCCGACGACCGCGATGCGCAGGGGCTTCGGCCCCTCCTCGCCCTCCGCGGCGGGCTCCATGCCGGCGGTGATGGCGTCCAGCAGCGTCAGGATGCCCGAATTGTGCGTGCAGCTGACGGGGAAGATGCGCTTGAAGCCGAGCTTGGCGAACATGGCGGGGGCGCGCTCGATCAGGTCGCCGTTGTCCGCCTTGTTGGCGACAAGCAGCAGGGGGCGGCCCGTCTTGTGCAGGAAGGCGGCGACCTCCTCGTCCTGCGGCGTGATGCCATGCTCGCAGTTCACGACCCAGACCAGCAGCGCCGCATCCTTCACGACCTCCTCCACCTGCTCCTGGATCATGCCGTCGAAGAGGTCCACGTTGCGCGTGCGGTGGAGCGTGCCGAGGCCGCCCGTGTCCACCAGCAGGAAGTGCCTGCCGCGGTATTCGGCGGGCGCGGCCACGCAGTCGCGCGTCACGCCGCACTGCTCATGGACGATGGAGACGCGGCGGCGCAGGATGGCGTTGAAGAGGGAGGACTTGCCCACGTTGGGGCGGCCCACGATGACGATGGTTGGCAGTTGGGACATGGTGGTTTTCTCGGTCTAGGGGGCCGGGAAGGCCTCCAGGCGCTTGAGGGTCCTTTCGCGGCCGATGAGCTCCAGCGTCTCGAAGACGCCGGCGCCGATGTTGGTGCCTGTCACCGCCGCGCGGAGGGGCTGGTTGAGCTTGCCGTGGGGGATGCCCGCCTGTTCGGCGGCCGCCTCGACGGCGCCCTCGATGGCGGCGGCCGTCCAGTCGGGCAGGGCGGCCAGCGCCTTCGGCAGCGCGCGCAGCGTCGCCACATGCGTCGCGTCGGAGAGGAGCTTGCCGCAGGCGGCGGGATCCCATTCGGGCAGCTCCGTGAAGAAGTAGGCCAGCTGCAGGACGTCGGCGAGGCGCTTGACGCGGCTCTGCATGAAGGCGCAGACCTGGCGGAAGTAGGCCTCCGGCAGGGCGCGGCCCCATTCGGCGGAAGAGGCGACCTGCTTCGCGGCCGCCTCGAAGGCCTCCGGCGCCATCTCCGCGATGTACTGCCCGTTCAGGTTGGTCAGCTTCCGGATGTCCATCTGGCTGGGGCCGCGCAGGCAGCGCTCCAGCGTGCAGGCCGCGACGAGTTCCTGACGCGACATCTTCTCGCGGTTGTCGCCCGGCGACCAGCCCAGCAGGCTCAGGTAGTTGAAGAGCGCGTCCGCGAGGAAACCCTTCTCCTTGAAGTCGCCCACGAAGGCGTCGCCGTCCCGCTTGCTGTAGGGCTTGCCCTGCGCGTTGATGATCATCGGCAGATGGGCGTATTGGGGGACGGGCGCGCCGACGGCGTGGAAGAGGAAGATGTGCTTGAAGGTGTTCTCCACATGGTCGTCGCCGCGGATGATGTGGGTCACCTTCTGCGTGATGTCGTCCAGCACGTTGGCCAGATGGAAGACGGGCGAGCCGTCGCTGCGGACGATCACGAAGTCCTTGAGGGCGTCCAGCGGCTTGGTCATGCGCCCCTTCACGAGGTCGTCGTAGGAGACGGCGCGTCGGATGTAGGTGATGCGGCGCGCGTCGGGGAGGGCGAAGGAGGCGTCCTTCTGGATTTCGTCGAGATGCTCCTCCAGGCGGAAGAGGCACTGGCCGCCTTCGTCGAAGGCCTCCAGCTTGAGGAAGCCTGCGAGCGTGCCGCCGGCGGGCGCCGCCTTGCCCTTCGGCG
>CACZQQ010000206.1 GCA_902783355.1 uncultured bacterium | reverse complement strand
GCTCAAGGCGTCCTGCGACATGGAACTTGATGTCAAGTCCCGTGATTGTGCGCGCCTTTTCGACGATGCCGACAAGGCCGTCCACGCGTTTCTCCGGGATTATGCGGCCGATGTAGATGACCTTCAATGGATCGCGCACAACGGCGTTCAATTTGGTCTCGAACAGTGTCGGAGGATAAAAAACCCTGCTATTAAATGGACCGTAAAATTCCTTCATGAGGTTTTCCACAAAAAAGGAGTTCGGGTAGATATGCGAGCGTCTATCGCAGATAATGCTTCGTTTTGTGCGCATTCCCAGCAGCGGTCGCAGGATCGAGTCTGAAAAGAAGTGCTTGATCCTTGCGCGCACGCCTGGACGAGCCGGATTGGCGGGATTCTGGACATAGGCGGTGAAGGCGTCGTCGCCAAACACGAGCATATTGATGAATTGGTGGGAGGGCTTCCCAAAATCCATGATGCTCGCAGTGGAAATGCAGACGTCCGCATTTCGGGCAAGTTGTTTCAACTTTCTGAATCTGTAGTAAGAAAGAAAAACGGTATGCTTTTTGAGATCATAGTTTGGCGGAGTCACCTGCACGACTTTCATTTTTGACAAGTCAATGTCAATGCCGAAGGTCTTGGCCGAATGTTCAATATTGGCTGCGGAATCCACCGCCAATGTCAGGTTACATACCTTTTGCAACGCCGCGGCAAAAGTCAAAGGAAGAAAGTCGCCGCCACCGAGAGCGAAGCTGAAACTGTAATAGAGCAAAACATTCTTCATATTGCGCACCAACGGATTGAAATGTCTCAATTATGCGTGGAACAAGCTTCTCGGCGTTTAGTTTTCGCTTTTCCTGTCTTTTGCAGAGTCGTTTCCCTTTCTGCTTGACAGGAGAAATAGCATTTGAAGAACAGTTCCGCCAGATGCCTCAGCCATGGATGACGCAGGAAGGCCACGACCCACCATCCTGCAATGCGCTTTGAGAACGAGGCCGCCTTCAGCAGTAGTTTGAAATTAGCAGTATCCTCTGACAGCAATGCCTGAAGTGTCTCCAAACGCCTTCCTCTGGGAATGTCGCGCATGTTTTCTGGAGCAAACCAGAAATAGAAGAGAACTGGCAGCCATTGCCGCGCCCAGCACACAGCAATGCGATGGTCAAAGCCCGCTTCCCTTGCCATGACGGCATGGAAGGTGAACAGCGAGTTGAAAATTTTCGCCCAATCGCCAAGGAAATAGCCTGGCCCGCGCGCAGATGAGCCAACTGAGTTTTGGCGGATGCGATACAAGTAGAAAACATCATGGAACGGAACGACGCGACTGGCCAGATACAAGGCGCGCGGAGAAAATTCGCTGTCTTGGCGGCGCAACCCGTGAATGCATTTTAATTCATTCTTCACAAGAAAATTGTGTTTGAAGACAGTCACTTGAAGCATTGGACAGGCACGACGGCCGCATTTGCGTTCCACAAGAAGCGTCGCCTCCGGGCCCGTCAATTCCTTGTCAAAGTCCTCCGGATAGTTGTCGCGCAATTCCAATTCCCTTTTCGTCTTGTCGTCATACACGCGCATGGCGCACGGATAGAGGTCGGCCCCTGGGCGTGCGCTTATTTTGTCGTGTAGCCGCTGGAGGGAGCCTTCGGCAATGGTATCGTCGCCATCCAGGAAGATGACATATTCGCCCGTGGCCATGTCGACGCCCGTGTTTCGCGAAGCAGAGCAGGAACCCGTGCGCGGCCCCGTGAACACCTTGAAGCGAGCGTCTCTTGAGGCGTATTCACGCACAATCTCCTCCGTCTTGTCCTTTGACGTCTCGACGCCAATGAGACACTCCCAGTCTGCAAACGGCTGGTTCAGCACGGAATCCAAACACTCGCGCACATACGGCTCGACTTCACAGCAAGGGACGATGATGGAAAAGAAAGGAGACATTTTCAGCAACCAGAAACAATCAAGATGAAATCAAAAAACATTTTGCATGCTCTTCCGCAAAAGTTCGCGCCATTCCGCAAGAGGCTGCGTTTGGTAACGCCATCAGCCCGTCAGCAGCCCGCGCATTCCGTCCAGGAACTTCCCAGCCGTGAAATGCTCCTGGGCAAAGGCGCGGCCGTTGGCGCCCATCTGGCGTGCGCGGGCGGGATCGGCGGACAGTTCTTCCAGACGCGCCGCAAGAGCAGCCGTGTCAAATGGTTGGACGATGAAGCCCGTCTCGTTCTCCTGGAGCCATTCGCGCACGCCACCCGTGTCAAAGGCGACGACGGGAAGACCGTGCGCCTGCGCCTCGGCGCCTGAAAGCCCGAAGGGCTCCTGCCAGCGCGAGGGGAAGACAAGCACGTCGTTCTCCCCCAGGAGACGTTCCGGATCGTTTACCCAGCCGGGGAACTCGACCCTTTCCCACAGGCCGTATCGGGCGCAAAGGCCTTCCAGCAGGCCACGGTCGCGCCCGTCCCCCGCGAGGCAGGCCCGCCAAGGCACCTTCACATGCCGAAGCGCCTCTACCAGCAGGTCGGCCCCCTTCCCCCTGATGAACTGCCCCATGAAAAGGATGCGCAGGGGCGCGCCCGCAGGGCGCTCCGGCGGTTCGTCCGCCGCCGCAGGCACGACAGGGTGAACCAGATGGACCTTCTCGGACCGGAAGCCGTTCTTGAGGAGATTGTCCCTCATGAAGGCGGAGAGCACGACGGCTCTATGTCCCTGCAATTCTTCCAGCAGGGCGGTGTGATGACCGTGGAGGTTGCGCCAGTTACGCGGATGGACGAGACGCGCGCAGAGGCCGCATCTCAGAGGCGCGTAGGCGCGGTGGCAGTTGGTGCGCCCGAAGGGCGTGTAGTAGAAGCGACGCGGGCAGTAGAGGTCGTGGTCATGCGCCCAGAAGACAAGGCGCTCGCCATGGCGCTTCCGCAATTCCGCCAGCGTCTCACGCTCCGGCAACTTGTGGAGGGCGACCAGATCGTAGCGGTCCTGTCGCGCGAAGGCCTCGGCGGGCGTCAGCGCTTCGTCAAAGCCGTCGAGGAAGAGTTCCCGTTCGCGCGCGGGACGGCCGTCACCGCACCAGGTCACGCGTGCCCCGGCCTCGCGCAGCCATCGCGCGGTCTGCCAGGCATAGCGCTCAATGCCGCCGGCCATCCCTGTCGGCCCTCCCCAGTAGAGTATCCTGACGCCCTTCATGCCTTCATCAGCTCCCTGTAGAGTTCCAGCAACCGGTCGGCAAGGGCCTCCCAGCTGTAGGCGCGGACATCCTCGCGGGCGGCGGCGGCCAAGGCGGCCCGCAGCGCGGCATCCCCAAGCAGCCTCTCAACCGCCTGCACAAGGGCCTCCGTGTCCTTCGAATCGAAGAGCAGCCCGTTGCGTTCGTGGACGATGAAATCCTTGAGGCCGCCTGTGCGAGCGGCGATGACAGGCAGCCCAGCCGCCCATGCCTCCAACGCGACGATCCCGAAGGGCTCGTGGAGCGACGGCAGGGCGAAGAACTCCGCCTCGTGGAGGATGGCCTTCAAGCGTGGATCGCCTGGCGGCAGGCCGGGGATGACGGTAAGCCTGTCGGCACAGCCCAACTCCTTCGCGCGCGTACATATTTCATTATAGTACCATGAAGAAGTCACGGGGCCGACAAGCAGCAGGTGCGTCTGGGGCAGCCGCGCCAGCGGCTCCAGAAGCGCCAGCTGGTTCTTCTGGTAGTCGATGCGGGAGATGCAGAGCATCAGACGGCGCTCCGGCGGAATGCCCCATTCGGCACGCGGCGAGCAGGCCGGCTTCTCCTCAAAGGACGCCACATCCACGCCGTTGGGAAGATAGACGATCCGGCGGCCTGGATAGCGCTCCTTCAGGCGCGCCTCCTCCTCCCGTGAGATGCAGATGACCGCCGACGCCAACGTCAATACATCCCGCCGCAGTCCGCGCAGACGGTCGACGAGGCCGCCATAGTGGAACTTGCCGCGCACAGGCGCCATCATCTGCCGCAGTTCCTCCGGCGGGACGGCCGCATGGCCGCCATGGAGGCTGATGACGCTTGGGATGCCCAAGCGGCGCGCCAGAAGGGCGCACTGGACGGCAAGACGGCCGCCACAGTGGATGTGGATTAAGTCGTAATTACTTGAATTCAAACATGTTAGCAATTTTCCGCAAAAGGGGTTTCCGCCCTTCTTGTCCAGAATGAGGCGCGTCTTTTCGGGCATGGGGAAATAGGGGTAGCGGTAGGGGAAGCGCCGTATGCGGATGCCGTCGCGCGTCTCCTCGCCCGGAGCAGACAGGGCGCTCGTGGCCAGAATCTCGGGGACGACGCCGCGCGCGCGCTGCCGCAGGACCGTGTTCCAGACGACGGTCTCCGTGCCGCCCCACTCCTCGAAGACGAAACGGCGCACCACGTGGGCGACTCTAATGTCCTTTCCTGTCCCGCTCATAGGCCCGTCCGCCCTTCCAATGAGAGTACTTCTGAATCCATCGCCTCACCGGCGCCATCGGCAACTCAGCCAGGCCGGCAGGATGGCGCAGAAGGAAGCAGAAATCACGCAGGGTCTCCATCGCCCCTGAAAGCAGTTCCCGCGCCAGGGGCGGCGTCTTCCCGAAAATCTGCGCGTCGGCATAGCCTTCACCGTAGAAGCGGCGCCTCAGTTCGGCCAGCGTGTAGTTGTGCGAATGCTCGACGACCGCCTTCGGCGCGTAGACGATGCGGCGCGGGCGGCGATGCGCCCACTCCACGTCCTCCGAATAGCGTATCTCCTCGTCGAAAGGCTCCTCCAGAAGCGACT
>CACZQQ010000205.1 GCA_902783355.1 uncultured bacterium | reverse complement strand
GTCGCCACCACCAACTACACGCCGCCGACCCCGAGCGAATGGACGACGGTCTCCCTGGGTGTCCTGCTTGACGTGACCCCGACCGTCTCCCCCGACAACGTCTCCATCAGCCTGGAGGTCATGCCCGAGGTCAACGAGCTGGCCGACTGGGACACCACCTACAACAGCACCCCCATCGTGAACGGGCAGGTCGTCGAGAACATCTACACGCAGCCCATCTTCACCTCCCGCCGCATCATGACCCAGCTGGTCGTCTACGACAACGAGACCATCGTCATGGGCGGCCTGCTCCAGGAGAAGCTGCAGCGCTTCGAGGACAAGATCCCGCTGCTGGGCGACCTGCCGCTGGTCGGGCGCCTCTTCACCTCCACGGGCGAGCAGAGCGTCAAGACGAACCTGATGATGTTCGTCACGCCGCGCCTTGTCAAGCCCGACGGCCAGCCCGTGCGTCCCAACGAAATCCGCGGCCTGCCTGACTTCAGGCACTAATGGCCAGCCGCGCCGGCGGGTCCCGCGCCCGCCGACGCGCGCGAGTCGGCTCGTTCCATCAGGCATCCCGCCCGCCGGGATGCCTTTTTTGCGTTTGCGTACCGACGGCGTCCCCGCCGTCGGGAAAGCAATGTGCACGGCCACGGGCCGCGCATTCAGGACGATGGCCGCAGCCTTTCGCGCGGGGATTCTCGCCGCCGGAAAAACACTTCAGGAAACCATGTCGGACAAGGGAAGACAGCATCGCAGGGGAGGGGAGGCGCCCGCGCCGCCGCCCGAGGCCGCCGTCTCCTTCGACGAGATCTTTCCGGAGGTCGACGCGGACGATCCGCGCCGGACCGCCGTCGTGGAGGAGCGCCCCGACGAACGCGCCGTCAAGCGCGAACGCGAGGCCGCGCGCGAACTGCGCGATTCCCCCTGGTGGAAGAACCAGCTGGCCAAAGGGGTCTGCCACTACTGCGGGCAGCGCTTCAGCCCCGCCGAACTGACCATGGACCACATCGTCCCTGTCAGCCGCGGGGGGCGCAGCGTCAGGGGGAATGTCGTCCCCTGTTGCAAGGCCTGCAATAATCGCAAGAAGTATCTCCTTCCTTCTGAGATGGTTACAACAATGCCGCCAACCCTTCAGGAACAATTCCACCGCCTCATCGTGTCGGCCTCGACGGAACTGCCGGAGGACATCCGGCAGGCCCTCTCTACGGCTGAGGCGGCCGAGGCCGACGCCTCCCCCGCGCGCCAGACGCTTGAGACCATCGGCCGCAATGCCGCCCTCGCGGTGGAACGTCGCCTTCCGCTCTGCCAGGACACGGGCCTCGTCAACTTCTACATCTCCGCGCCGGACGGCACGCCCCACAGGCCCATCGAGGCGGCCGCCCGCGCGGCTGTCGTTCAGGCGACGGCGGAGGGGCTCTTGCGGCAGAACTGCGTCGAGGTGCCTTCGGGCCGCAACACGGGCAACAATCTGGGCGACGGAAATCCGGCCTTCCACTGGGACATTGCCGAAGAGGGCGCGCCCGTCCGCGTGACGCTGCTTCTGAAGGGCGGCGGCTCCGAGAACGTGGGCGTGCAGTATTCCCTTCCGGACAGCCGTCTGAACGCAGGCCGCGACCTGGAGGGCATCCGGCGGTGCGTCTTGGACGCGGCCTTCCAGGCGCAGGGCAAGGGGTGCGCGCCGGGCGTCTTCGGCGTGGCCGTCGGCGGCGACCGCCTGGGCGGCTACGAGGAGGCGAAGCGGCAGCTGCTGCGGCGCATCGGCGAGCGCAATGCCGACGCCTCCTTGGCGGCGCTGGAAGAGCGTCTTCTGGCCGAGATCAACGGCCTGGGCATCGGGCCGATGGGGCTTGGCGGCCGCACGACGGCGCTGGAGGTCTTCATCGGCTGCCGCAACCGCCATCCCGCCTCCTACTTCGTCACCGTCTGCTACAACTGCTGGTGCTGCCGCCGCCAGACCGCCGTACTTAATAATGTACTATAAGGAATAGAGCCATGCCGAAACTGCTTCAGACAATCATCCTTCTGGTCTGCTCCAACTGCTTCATGACCTTCGCGTGGTACGGCCATCTGCGCAACCTGAAGGGCAAGCCGCTGCTGGTGGCAGTCGTCCTCTCGTGGGCCATCGCCTTCTTCGAATATCTGCTGCAGGTGCCGGCCAACCGCATCGGCGCCTCGCAGTACAGCGTGGCGCAGCTCAAGATCCTGCAGGAGTGCATCTCGCTGTCGGTCTTCGTCCCCTTCTCCCTCCTCTATCTGCGGGAGCGCTGGAGCTGGAACTTCCTGTGGGCCTCCCTCTGCATCATGGGCGCGGTCTTCTTCGTCTTCCGCGACCACTGAATTGCGCCCTCCGGCTTGCAAACCGGCGAAAGACGCTTATTTTATGCGCAATGAACAATCCTGCGGCACAATTTGAGAACACCTATTGGCGGTGGCGTCGCTTCCATAGCGTCGCGGCCGGTGGGTGTCTTGTGCTGTAGAGAAAGGTAGAACCATAGCACGAAGGTCGAGACGGTTCCCCTGCGGGAAGCCGTCTTTTCTTTTTCCACCAGGGCCGGAGCGGCGCGCAAGTCGCTTCGGCCTCTTTTTTGTCCCCAAAAACTGAAACCACCCCAAAGACCAAGAGGAAACGACAATGAAGACCTACGACACGCCCTGCAAATTGCTGCTCACCGAAGACGAACTGCCGAAGGCGTGGTACAACGTGAAGGCGGACATGGCGAACAAGCCTGCGCCGCTGGCGAATCCCGCCACCATGCAGCCCGTCACCGCCGAGGAGCTCAGCCATGTCTTCTGCGACGAGCTGGTCAAGCAGGAACTCGACGACACCACGCCCTACATCGAGATCCCCGAAGAGGTCCGCCGTCTCTACTGCCTTTACCGCCCCTCGCCGCTGATGCGCGCCTACCGTCTGGAGGAGAAGCTCCAGACGCCCGCCCGCATCTTCTTCAAGTTCGAGGGCAACAACACCTCCTGCAGCCACAAGCTCAACTCCGCCATCG
>CACZQQ010000204.1 GCA_902783355.1 uncultured bacterium | reverse complement strand
GTTCTGGCCATGGGAGCCGACGGCGTCGCGGTCGGCCAGCGCGAGGAAGAGGGCCTTGTATTTGCCCAGAGGCTCCAGCGGGGTGGCGCCAGGCGGCGCAACCGCCTGGCCGTCACGCAGGAAGCCATTCTCCAGGTCCTTGTAGCCGGTGGCGAACTTTGCCGTGAGCATGAGCTTGGGATGGCCGTCGGAGTACTCGCCGCGCACCAGCGAGAGCTCCTGCGCGGGAACCCCCAGGAGGCGCGTGAGGTCGTTGGCCAGCGCCTCGCGGACGGCTCCCGCAGAGGCCTCGTCGGCGGTGGTCAGCCGGAAGCGCCTGTAGAAGGTGCCCTTGACGATGCCGCCTTTCACGCCGACGCGCTCCGGCAGGCGGAAGGACCCCTGGCTGCCTGCCTTCAACTGCTTGAGGCGGTCGCCTTCATTGTAGTCGAGCTTGACAATGCTCCTGTCCGCGAAATGCTTGAAAATGGGAGACTTGTCATAATCGTCGCTGTCGGTCGGCTCGTTCATGACCGCATTGCGGATTTCAATGAAGAGCGCACGTTTTACCCGTGTGATGAGCGTCTTCTGTTCAGGGGACGGCGCATTGCCGCCTGGCGGGAAGAGCGTCTTCGGATCGATGCTGGGGAACTTTGCCCTGAAGGCCTTTGCGATGGCGCTGTCCGGCTGCGCAAGGTCGCGTTCCAGCACGAACTCCGCCACGGCGGCGACGCCCGCCGGATGCATGCGCCCCGCCAGCATGATCAGCTCGCGGCGTGAGGCGGGCGGATTCGCCTCGGCACGCGCCTGCAGCGACGGGCACCGTGCGATGAGCGCCTCAAGCGTCATGCGGCTCTCCGGCGACCAGATGTCCGCCAGCAGGCCGCGCGTGTCGTCGATAGACCAGTCGTTCCGCGTGATGAAGCCCGGCTCCACGCCGTTCGTCTTGAGCTTCTCCAGCAGGACGGGATTCTCGCCGCTGCGGTTGATGCGCATGCCGGCGCCGAGAAAGCCGCCCTTGACGCGGTCTTCGACCGAAGTCGTGTGCCGCGCATAGACTGCGGTCGCCGTCAGCCCCTTGAGGCCGACCGGCTCGTCGGGCGCGACAGGCGCCTCCAGCTCTTCGCGGACGCCCAGCTGGACGCCGCCCGTGTCCCCGTGCCGCGCGGCGACATTGCGGATTGCGGTCGCCGTGGTGAGGTCGATGAGGTCGTCGACAAGCTGCTCCAGCCGCTCCTGCGTCCGGCAGTTCTCCAGGAAGACCGGCGGGTCGCCCATCGGGTTGTCGTGCAGCAGCTGGCGCAGCTCCTTGCGGACAAGGGGCGCCAGTTCGTTCACCTTCGGCGAAACGCGCAGCTGGCGGTTCATTTCGCCGATGAAGCGGTATTTCTTGACGGTCTCCAGCTGGGAGAGGGTCGCCTTGACGTCGCAGGCGCGCAGAGACTTGTGGGTCTGCATGCGCGTGCCCACGACAGTGTCGAAGGCATGGGTGCCGAAGACGCCGTATTTGGCCTCCAGCGCCGCCTTGAAGGCGCGCATCGTCGCGTCGTTGACCTTCGCTCCCGAGGAGAAGACCAGATTGCCCAGCTTCAGGCGCTGCGCCTCGTCCTCCCCCTTGACGACGATGTCGCGGGAGGAGAACCAGCTGGATTCGGCCAGGGATTGGAATGTGTCGATGGAAAGTGGCATGGCGTCGCCTCGTCTTCCATGGAATGGTTACGGGGTGATTTCAAAGGAGGAGCGCGCGAATCTCACCTCGTCGGCCGACACGGTCATGTTGCCCTTCAGGTCGCCGCGGATGCGGTCCGCCCAGCTGTCGCACAGCTGCAGAATCTTCTCGATGGTGGTGATGAAGGTCTCCGGCGCCGCGATGCAGCGGTCGAGATTGAAGAGGTAGTTGTAGACGACGGCCTCCGTCTCCGGCTCGAAGGCGAAGTAGCCGCCGCCGGTCCCGCGGCCGAAGAGGTTGGCCGACAGCAGGTCGCGGTAGACCTCGCGCCCCGTGATCTTGGGCAGCGTGATGACCTCGATAAAGCACAGGATCTGCCCCGTCGCCTCAATGAACTGGAGGCTCAAGGTGTATTCGTCCTGAACGCGGACGCTCACAAAGCCCGATTCATCGGGGACGAGCGCCTCAAGTCCGGTCTGCTTGCGGATGACTGCAAGGAAATTCTGGTAGTCTTTTAGGTTGGCCATGGCGTGTGATTTCCTGTGGTGGTTGATGGTTGGAAGTTTCTTTGGCGGCACGGCAGTCAGGCCGCGCCAGAAGGGTTGATTAATGTATTTGGTTGGTATGGAATGAGTTGGAAAAATCGATTTGGATGGCTAGCGCTGCCATCCCTCAATCTTGCATGTGCGTTCCAGCAGCTTGCGCTCCGGCTGGCCTGAATCCGGGCGGAACCACACCTCGATCCGCGCGGCGTAGGGCTTGCCCCAGTCGCCTTCGTAAATCGTGAACTGGTTCTCGTAGAGAAACTTTTCCTCGGGATCGTCCGACCAGCCGACGCGTTCGTTCGAGGCGTCTTCAAGGCGCGTCTGCGACAGACGCGTCCCCTTCGTCGCCTCGAAGGCCTTAAGGTAGGTCACGCCCGGCTCGCCTGGATTGATCCGCAGCGTAAGGTTATAGATGCCTGGCTGGAAGGCGTTGCGCAGCACGAACGCCTCCGGCCCGCGAATGGCGGCGTCGGGCGGAAGGGAAAGCGTTGCGAACTCCTCCGTTAGGAACGCCAGTGCGGCCTTCGTGGCGCGCCGTTCGCGGGCGGCCGATTCCTCAAACACTTCCACGCAGAAGGCCTCGTCGCCGAAGCGTTCGCAGCTCGCATGGGTTCGCAGGTTGCCCTGGGCCAGGCTGGCCTGGACTGTCGCAACCGCAGGATGTTCTGCACCGGCCCTCCCGCCTCGGCCGAAGGGCGAGACGGGAAGGCCGATGGTCGTCCTGACCTGGAAATGCGTCGCCTTCTGGTAGGCTTCGTAGTCGCCTTGGCCGCCGTAGGGAATCGTGTTTCCGGAATAGTATCCATGGAGCGGATGGTTCCAGACACCTTTGTCCTTCCAGCGGCGCGTCGCGCACAGCCGCCCTCCGTCCTCGTGCAGCCACCAGGCGGGGTGGCGCGCAAGATAGGCCATCAGTTCGGCACGCTGGCTGTGGACACGCGCGGCCAGCGCGGAGAGGTCGCACGCCACCGTCGGGTCGTCGCCGCCGGGTTGCGCCAAGGCGGCGAAGAGGGCGACCGCAAAGTCGTCCTCATAGGCCTCCGCCGAGGCGAAGGGGCTGCCGACCGCATCTTCCGGCACGATGATCTCCGCCTCGATTTCCGGCGGAATCGCCAGATTGTCGGCGAAATGGTCCTCGCTCGGGCCGAAAATAGACACGATCAACATGACGTTGGATACAAGTATGAAGCCGACGAAGCAGCCGACCCCAAGCAACAGCTGCGCCAGCGCGCGCAACCAGCGGCGCTTCACCAACGAGACAATCCAGGCGGCAAACAGCAGGAGGCCCGCAACAGGAACCGTAAGCAATGCGAAGATGCCGACGATGGCCAGCAGCCTCGTGCCGGCGGCCATCGCCGCAAGGACCAGGACCAGCGAAGCGCACCACACGCCCAGCGCGCCATACCATGTGTCAAACAGGAATCTCTTCATCCGATGTACATTGCGACATCAATGTTGTTTGCATAACTTATTGAAAATCAACAAGTTATGTATTAATGCTACGCGGCCATGGCCGCGAGGGTGTAGACCTTCGCGGCCGCCGTGAAGAACTCGGCCGCCAACTCCAAGGCGGGCGGGGTGTCCAGATTCGCCGCCTGTCCCGTGACCTTTTCCGCAATCTGGCGGAAGGTCTCCTGGTAGCTGCGCGCCTCGGCGCCAATGGCGTTCTGGCGGGCCGCCAAATCGAGGATGAGGCGGAAGGTGGCGTTCGCGGGCAGACGCAGCTCGATGGTGGTCTTGGGGTCGTTCAGCCACGG
>CACZQQ010000203.1 GCA_902783355.1 uncultured bacterium | reverse complement strand
CAGAAGACGTGCTTGCCCTTCTTGAAGGCGGCGACCGCCACGGGGGAGTGCAGATAGTTGGGCAGGCAGATGTCGATGCAGTCGATCTCCTTCATGTCCAACAGCTTCTTGTAGTCGGTGAAGACCTTGGCCTCGGGGCAGAAGTCCTGACGGAACTTGTCGGCGCGGTCGGCCAGCAGGTCGCAGATCGCGACCACCTTCACGCGCGGATCCTTCACATAGAAGGGGGCGTGGCAGGCCCGCGCAATGCCGCCGCAACCGATGATGCCGACTTTGTAGATCTTGGACTTCTTCATTGTGGTACTCCTGTGGGTTGTTGGGTTGGGGGAAGAAAACGAAGAAAAACCGAAAGCCGCATGTCGCGCGTCCTTGCAGCGCCGACCTTCGACATGCGACATTCGACAAGCGGGGCGATTTTCTCAAGGACAAGCGACAAGCGACGAGCGACATGCGGGACGACAGGCGACAGGCGACAAGCGCTTAGCTCTGTGGAATCCCGAAGAAGCGGCGGGCGTTGGCGGCGGCGAGTTCGCCGAAGGCCTCGGCGGTCATGCCACGCAGTTCGGCGATCTTGGCGGCGATGAGCGGGATGTACTTGGAGGCGTTTGGCTTGCCGCGGAAAGGAACAGGCGTCAGGTAGGGCGCGTCGGTCTCGGTCAGAAGCCGCTCCAGCGGCACCATCATCAGCGTCTCGCGGATGTTGTCCGCCTTCTTGAAGGTGACCATGCCGTTGTAGGAGAAGACGGTGTTCAGCGCCAGCCACGCCTCCATCTCGCGCGGCGTGTCGGAGAAGCTGTGGACGTGGACGGGATGGCCCTCCGGCAGGCGCTCCTTTACCATCGGGTAGCAGTACTGGAAGGCCTCGCGGCAGTGGATGGTGACGGGGCGCCCCGTCTCGGCGGCCACGTCCAGCAGCGCGCCGAAGACCGCCTGCTGGTGCTCCAGCGGCACATCGCTGGCGTGCAAATCCAGCCCGATTTCGCCAACAGACACAACATCCTGCGATGCAACAAGTTGCGAACGAACGTAATCTGCGGCCGCCTGCGGCTCAAGCCCGCCGCAGCACTCCGGATGGATGCCTGCGGAGACGTAGACATGGCCCGGATGGCGCGCCGCCAATTCGACATAGCGGCCGCAGTCCTGCATGTCCGTGCCGGAGAAGAGCATGTCCACGCCGACCGCAAGGCTCTCCGCGATGATCGCCTCGGCCTCGGCGTCGCTGGCGCCGTCCGGCAGATGTGTGTGCGCGTCAAACATTTGACATCCCTACTTGACCTTCAGTTCCATGACGGCCTCGCCGCTTTGGGCGGCGGAGAGCGTGACTTTGACGATGCCGTAGGGGCGCGCCTTCGCGGCAGCCTCGGCGCCTTCGGCGGAGACCGTGTCCAACGTCATGCCGTCTGGCAGGAGGATGGTCAGCGTGGTCGGATGGCCGCCCACCAGCTTGACGCGCGCGGTCAGCGTCTTCGCGGCCGCGTCCCATGCCTCGTCCAGCAAGTCCACCGCGCCCTGCGTGACATGGCGGTCGCTGGAGAGAATCTGCGGGAAGGGCCTGTCCTCATGGACGGCGAGCAGGCGGACGGCGTGCGGCGGGACCTCCATGCCGAAGCCGGTCTCGAAGACGTCCTGGAACTCGTCGGTCCAGAACTCGTAGACGGCATAGCTCTTTTCGGCGTCAAGCCCCAGGTCGGCGAAGTCGAAGCCGATTTCGGCGGCCGCGTCCGTCCAGTTGAAGAGGGCGACCACGTCCCACGACTTGAAGGGGCGGCGCACCTTGAGGTCCCACACAGGCGTGTCCTCGAAGACGGGATAGAGCTCCATGGGATGGACGTCGGCGACGGGGAGGCTCTGCTGCAGGAGGCGCATGCGCTCCGGCGTCAGCTCCGCCAGCTTGTCGCCCGCGAACATCATCTGTCCAGGCAGCGCGACCACGACAGTAGTGACGCGGGCCTCCTCCAGCGGGCGGTAGGGGCCGACAAGAAGCGTGTCGGGATCGTTGAAGAAGACGATGTTGTTGACGAACTCCTGCGCGAGGGTGGCGCGGGACTGGTTGAGGATGTTCTGCCACGTGGAGTCGCAGTTGGGATCCACTATGTCGCCGCCGATGCGGGAGGCGTCCGCGTCGCGCGCCTCCGGCCCCGTGTAGTGGCCCTGGCAGGCCAGCAGGACGCGGTCGGGGCCGATGCTCTCGCGGAAGGTGCTGATGAAGCGCTCGAAGGGGTTCGGGCAGTCGGGGTCGCGGAAGCGGGCGCGCACATGCGGCAGCTCGTAGAAGTGGGCGCAGTAGTGGGCGAAGCGGCCGGACATGCCGTCGATCTTGAAGAACTCGTAGCCCCACTCCTCCGCCATGACGCGGTGGATGTGGCGCACCCACGCGAGCGCCTCGTCGTTGGTCGGGTCGAGCGTGTAGGTGCCGTTCCACGTCTTGAGGGGCTTGCCCTCCGCGTCGTGCAGGAACCAGTCCCTGTGCTCGTCGTAGAAGGACTTGACGCCCGTGCCGAAGGGGGCGCTCCAGATGCCCGGCCGGAAGCCCAACTTGCGGATTTCGTCCGCCACGTATTTCATGCCTTCGGGGAACTGCTCCTCCAGCGGCTTGAGCGAGAGGAAGTCGAAGGTGCTGCACGGCACATGGTAGGAGAGGTCCTGCCACGACTCAATCGACCAGAATTCCAGGCCGAAGGGCTGCAGATGCTCCTTGCCCAGCCGCGCCTCCGCCAGATTCTCCTTCGAACCGGCCTGGTCGAAGTAGCGGTTCCACGACATCCAGCCCGTCGGCGGCGAGGGGCACCGCTTCCTGTCGATGGGCTTATAATAAGGTACATAGCGCCGCTTGTAGTAGTCGCGCTCCAAGGTGACCTTCAGCGTGTTCGAGACCGCCTCGTTGACGGAAAGGACCGCGTTGACGGCGAACTGGCCGACGGCGCGCGTGGCGATGGAGACGGCCGCCCCGTCGAAGGCGAGGCAGCGGTCGTTCTCGCGGTCGAAGAGCGCGTCGTT
>CACZQQ010000202.1 GCA_902783355.1 uncultured bacterium | reverse complement strand
TCATTTAGCGGGGGGCTTGGAGACAATGTCTATGGCTTCCGCGCCATTGCCGTCGAGGCAGGCCAGGCGGTTGGAGCCGCTGATGCCGTAGGCCTGCGGGACGCCGTCTTCCAGCAGGACGCGGAGGTATTGCGCCATGAAGGGCGCGAGGCCGCCCTTGCGCATTTCGTCCAGCGTCATCCATTCCATCTTCCCTTCGGCGGAGGATTTCAACGTCCCCGTGAAGGCATTGGTGCGGTACATGAAGACGATGTATTTGGAGTCGTCGGCGACCTCGGCGGGCGAGCCTTCCACCCGTTTGCCGATGGTCTCCCACTCCACGACGCCGCAGAGGCGCAGGTTTGAGACCGTCAGCCCCGTCTCCTCGCGGATTTCACGGACGGTGGAGGCGGTGATGGATTCGCCGGCTTCGACATGGCCGCCGGGGAAGGTCAGCCCGTGCCACGGATTCGTCGCCTTCGGCAGACGGTGCTGCACAAGGACGCGGCCCGTCGCGTCCTCGATCATGCACATGTTGCAGAGCGTGCAGTGTGTCGTCTTTCCCATGTGTTCCTTCCGTGTTTTCAGGTGGCGTTTGTCTTGCTGGCGAAGTGTCAAAAAACTGTCACTTCCATGAGACGAGGGCGATGCCGCCGAGGCAGAGGAGCGTCCCCGCGAGCTGCCGCAGGGTGATTTGTTCGTGGAAGAAGAGGGCGCCGACGACGAGCAGGCCGATGGCGACGCCGCAGTAGGAGCAGATGGGCCCCACGCTGACGTTCCAGCCCGTGCGGTAGAGGTAGAGGAAGCCGCCTTCGAGTCCGATGATGGCCAGGCCGAGAAGGTAGTTGGCCCAGTTGAGGGAGCGGAGGTTGGCCGTGAAGGGGCCGCCGTGCTCAAGCAGCATGGAGAGCAGGAGCGAGGCCGTCGCCGCGATGGCGTAGACGACGGTCAGGGCGGCAAAGGGCTGCACGTCCTTCGAGGCGCAGCGCGAGCAGCTCTGATAGACGAGATTCGAGCCGATGATGAGAAAAAGCGGCCACAGCGATGAACCCATGGTTTACTCCTTGACTTCAGCAGTCGTTCCAGACGCCTTGCGATGAGGCGTGCGTTGGGGGCGCGCCGTTCCGCCGCCCCTGATTTCGTCGGCGAGGGCGTGGAGGTGCGTCTTCACCTCGCACTCCCACAGGACGATGACGCGCCATCCGGCGGCTTCCAGCGCGGCGCGCTCCCGCCTGTCCCGCGCCACGTTCCGCTCGAACTTCGCCTGCCAGAATTCCACGTTGGACTTGGGCATTGTGGCCGTCTTGCAGCCCTCGTGGCGGTGCCAGAAGCAGCCGTTGACGAAGACGACCGTGTGCCACTTGGGCAGCACGATGTCGGGATGGCCGGGCAGCTTGGGGGAATGGAGGCGGAAGCGGAAGCCGAGGGCGTGCAGATGCCTGCGCACGACCATCTCCGGCTTCGTGTCCTTCGAGCGGATGTGGCTCATCACCTCGCTGCGCTTCTCCTTGGTCAGCGTGTCCATCAGGGCGTGCCTCCCGCCTTGGCCTTCGACATCTCCCTGCCGACCATGACCACGCTCACGGCGACCAGAATCAACAGGATGCCGGCGACGGCGCGCGGCGTCAGCCGCTCGTGGAAGACCGCCACGCCGACCGCCAGCGCCGTGCATGGCTCCAGCGCGCCGATGACGGCGGTGGTCGTCGCGCCGATGCGGCGTGTGGCGGACGCCGTCAGGAGGAAGGCGAGCAGGCCAGGGAAGAGGGCGATTCCGCAGGCGCAGATCCAGCCGATGGCGTCGTTGGGGAGCTGGAGGTCGCGGCCGCCGCGGAGGGCGGCCAGGAAGACGGGGAGCCCCGCCGCCATCGCGTAGAAGGTCAGGGTGTCGGAGGCAAGGGCCTTGAGATGCGATTCGCGTATAAGTACCATATAGATAGCGTATGTCAGCGCGGAGAGCAGCACGCAGGCAAGCCCCGCGAAGCTGAAGCGTCCGCCGACGCCGTTCAGCATGGCGACGCCGCCCAGGGCCGCCGCCATGCCCGCCCAGACAATCGGCGGGAGCCGTTCGTGGAAGCCCGCCGCCATGATCAGCGCCACCATCACGGGATAGACGAAGAGGATGGTCTCCGCGATGCCCGCGTCCATCACGCGGAAGCTCAGGAAGAGGAAGAGGCAGCTCAGCCCAAGCAGGAGGCCGCCTGCCAGCAGCAGGAGGAGGTCCTTCGCCGAGATGCGAAAATGACTGCGCGTCATCAACTTATAGCATCCAAGCAGGATGATTCCCCCTGCGAAGCGGTAGACGAGGACGCTGGGCGTCGTCATG
>CACZQQ010000201.1 GCA_902783355.1 uncultured bacterium | reverse complement strand
GCGCAACCGGCCCCCGCCTGTCGCGCGTCGAAGAGTCTCTTCCCGAAAGGGCTAAAAGTCCCATGCCGCCTCCAAGGACATGCGACGTGCGGCAATGCGTGGCGGCGCCGTCTCCGCTGCCGAAAAAGATTCACCCCCATGGAGAGAAAGGACTATTTCATCCGAAGGCTGCTGTTGGTCTTCCCGACCTTCATCGGCATTACGCTCCTGTGCTTCACCATCACGCAGTTCGTGCCTGGCGGCCCCGTGGAGCAGCTGATGATGCGCCTGCATGGCGGCGGTGGCGGCGGCGAGATGACCGCCTCCGCAGGCGCGAATCCCGCGGCGGCCGCGGCCGACACGGAGGCCCAGCGGCAGCTCTACATCCGCCATTTCGGCTTCGACAAGCCCCTGCCTGTCCGCTACTGGAACTGGCTGTGGCGGGACTGCTGCGGGATGCGGACGCGCTCCTACAAGTACCCCAACAAGACGGCGTGGCAGATCATCTCGCGGCACTTCCCCGTCTCGCTCATCTTCGGCGTCACCAGCTTCCTGCTGACCTATCTCGTCTGCATTCCGCTGGGCGTCGCCAAGGCGCTGCGCCACGGCAAGCCCTTCGACATGCTCTCCAGCGTCGTCATCTTCATCGGCTACGCCATGCCCGTCTTCGCCCTCGGCATGCTCCTCAAGATGCTCCTGTGCGGCACCGTCGAGGGCCTCGCCGACATCTTCCCCGCCTCCGGATTCCACTCCCAGTTCTATGACAGCATGGGCTTCTGGGGGAAGTGCCGGGACGTGGCACGCCACATGCTCCTGCCGGTCGTCTGCTACATGACCGGCTCCTTCGCCATGCTGACCCTCCTCATGAAGAACTCCCTTCTGGAGCAGATCAACAGCGACTACATCCGCACCGTCTACGCGAAGGGCGGCACCACGGCGCGCGCCCTCTGGGGCCACGCCCTCCGCAACGCCCTCGTCCCCATCGCCACGGGCTTCGGCAGCGTCCTGACCCTCATGTTCGCGGGCTCCGTCATCATCGAGCGCGTCTTCGAGATCCCTGGCATGGGCAACCTGAGCCTCGACGCCATCGTCGGCCGCGACTATCCCGTCTTCATGGGCATCCTCGCGCTGACCTCCCTCCTCGGCCTCCTCGGCAACATCCTCTCCGACTTCTGCTACGTCGCCATCGACCCGCGAATCAATTTCCACTGACGATGGACTGGAGGAGGGGCAAGGCGTTTCTGAAGCGGCATTGGCGCGCGGCAACGTGTGCCGCCGTGGCATTGCTATTGGCCGCCGGCGCGCTCGCCCTGCGCGCGTGGATGCTCGCGCAGGAGATTCCGCCGTCGCTGGTCGCCCAATTCTATCCAAGCCGATGCGCCTACGACGGCCACGGCAACCTCATCGATGTCAGCCGCGGCGGCGGCTACCAGTGGCGCCTGCCGGTCACCCTGGAGGAGATTCCCCCCGAGATGGTCGCCGACGTCATCGCCGTCGAGGACCGCCGCTTCTACGAGCACAACGGGGTGGACGGCCTTTCCGTCTTCCGCGCCCTCTGGCAGCTGCTGCGCCACCGCCACGTCGTCTCCGGCGCCTCCACCCTGACCATGCAGCTGGTCAACCAGTTCGAGGAGAAGCCGCGCCACCGCTCGCTGGTCTACAAGCTGCGGCAGTGCGGCCGCGCGTGGAACTGGGAGCGCACCCACACGAAGCGCGAAATTCTGGAGGAGTACTTCAACCGGCTGCCCTACGGCGGCGCCGTGACCGGCGTCCAGGCCGCCAGCCAGTTCTACTTCGGCCGCCCCGTCAGCCAGCTCAACCGTTCGGAGCAGCTTCTGCTGACGGGGCTTCCGCAGGGCCCCAACCTCTACCGCCCTGACAGGCACCCCGAACGCGCCATCCGCCGCCGCGACACCGTGCTGGCCATCCTCCAGCGCGCAGGACGCCTCACCGCCGAGGAGGCCGCCGCCGTCAAGGCGCTGCCCGTGCGCTACCGCGACTTCTCCGTCCCCGCCTGGCCGCATTCCGACGAGGCGCTCTTCCTCGACCGCGCCGCCGCCGAAAACGCCCTCTGCCCGCCGGGGACGCCGCTGCGGACGACGCTCTGGCCGGAGGTCCAGCAGGCCGCGCGCCAGCGCGTCTCCGAACAGTGCGGCCGTCTGGAGGGCGTCTCCGACGGCGCGGTCGTCGTCATCGAGAACGCCACGGGCAAGGTGCGCGCGATGGTCGGCGGCGCCGAAGGCGGCGATCCCCGCGCCGCCTATGTGAACGCCGCCCTGGCGTGGCGTTCCCCCGGCTCCCTCCTCAAGCCCTTCATCTATGGCGAGGCCGTCAACGGCGGCATGATCACCGCCGACACGCGTCTGGACGACAGCCCCCTTGAGTTCGAGGGCTACCGCCCCGCCAATGCGGACGGACGCTACAGGGGCCGCGTCACCGCCACCGTGGCGCTGGCGGATTCCCTCAACACGCCCGCCATCCGCCTGCTGCGCCGCGTGACCGTGCCGCGGATGCTGGAGCGCCTGGAGCCGCTGGAGCTCTTCGAGATGGACGGGAAGGCCTCTCCGGAGGAGGCCCGCGAGGCGCTGGCCAAGCGCGCCGGCCTCTCCCTCGCCCTCGGCGGCCTGGAATCGCGGCTGCTGCCGATGGCCGCCGCCTACGCCTCCATGGGCCGTGTCCGCCCCGCCCGCTTCACGGAAGGCATAACGACGGCGGAGGAGGGCGGGAGGTACTGGCAGGAGGGGACGGCCGAACTCGTGCTGTGGATGCTGGCCAGCCACCAGCTGCCGCGATTCGGCGGCCGCGCCGCCTGGAAGACGGGTACCTCCAACGGCAACCGCGACGCATGGTGCATTGCCGTCACGCCGCGCTGGACGGTCGGCGTCTGGCTGGGCAACAAGGACGGGCGGCCTTCGGACGCTCTTGTGGGCGCGACCGCCGCCGCGCCGGTCGCGGGCGCGCTGATGACGTTCCTGCACCAGGGGGAATTGCCTGACTGGCGCGGCATGGAGACGCACCTGGACACGGTCATGCTCTGCGCGGAGAGCGGTCTGGCGCCGTCCCCCTTCTGCGCCCGCGTGCAGCCGGGCGTCGCCGTCGTGGATATCCCGCTGGCGCGCTGCCAGAGCTGCCGCGGCACCGTGGCCGCGCCGTTGAAGGAGACGAAGGTGGTCGTTCCCGCGCCGGGGACCTATCGGCGGTCGGGCGGAGCCGCCGTGCTGAAGGTCTTTGTCGAGGCCGACCCCGCGCCATGCCACTATTATTTGGACGGACGGTATCTCGGACTGAGGGAGAATGGCGCGGCCTTGGAGATCCCGCCCGGCCGCCATCGGCTGATGGCGTGGCCGGGTGAAGGCTACTGCGGGAATGATATATTGTTGGAAGTAAAGTAGATGTGCATTCTGCGGCTTGCGCCGCCGGCACAGGACAAGCCCCGCCGCATTTGTTCCACAAAGTCCCGCAAGTCCCTACCGCCGCCCCTACACCCTTGCCTTCAGACTGGGGATTTCCGCTGCGTCCAGCCTTGTGAAGGCGAAGCACTTCCAGCCGAGGTCCTTGAGCGAGGCGCCAATGAGATAGAGCGTCTCGTCGTCAATGACGAGGAACCTGTCATGGAAGTTTCCGCTTTCACGGACGGCCAGCCCGCCATATTGCCTGTTGAACATGACGATGTCGCTTGAAGATAACTTGTTGCCCCTGTGCGAAGTGACGATC
>CACZQQ010000200.1 GCA_902783355.1 uncultured bacterium | reverse complement strand
TCCGGAGGCGGGCCCCGGCGAATCGGTCCTGTTGTGATGTCAATTTGTGAGGGCGGTCAGATGTCAGAAATGCAGAGCGAACACAAGTGTCCAAGCGGCCATTCCTGCAGCGAGTGCGGCGGGAAATGCGGCGAAGAAGCCCAGAAGCTCCACCAAAACCTGCTGGGCGTGCGCCACATCGTCCTGGTCATGTCTGGCAAGGGCGGCGTAGGCAAGAGCACCGTGGCCTCCAACCTGGCCCTCTCCCTCGCCGACCAGGGGCTCAAGGTCGGCCTGCTCGACGTGGATTTCCACGGCCCCAGCATCCCCAAGATGTTCGGCCTGGAGAACGCCGCCCTGGAGGGCGACGAGAACAACCGCCTCTATCCCGTCATGGCCGGCGGCCTCGCCGTCATGTCCATCGGTTTCATCCTCCAGGAGGAGGACCAGGCGGTCGTATGGCGCGGCGCCATGAAGCACGGCGTCATCCAGCAGCTGCTCTCCGACGTCGCCTGGGGCGTCCTCGACTATCTTGTCATCGACGCGCCGCCGGGGACGGGGGACGAGCCCCTTTCCGTCTGCCAGCTCCTGCCCAACGCGGACGGCGCCGTCGTCGTGACGACGCCGCAGGACGTGGCGGCCAGCGACGTGGCCAAGTCCCTGAACTTCTGCGCGCAGCTTGACTTCAACGTCATCGGCATTTTGGAGAACATGAGCGGCTTTGTCTGCCCGCACTGCGGCGAGGTGACCCAGATTTTCGCGGGGGGCGCAGGCGAGCGCCTGGCGCAGCGCTACGGAGCGCGCTTCCTTGGGCGGATTCCGATCGACCCGCGCGTCTGCGCAGGCGGCGACCGGGGCGTCCCCTTTGTGAAAAGCGCGCCGGATTCGCCGGCTGCGAAGGCCTTCCTTGAGGCGGTGGCCGCCATCCGCGCTGCTGCGGAGGAGCCGATTCCCGCGACAAAGTAGCAAAAAAACGCTTGAACTGGGTTGCAAATTCCGAAAATGGCATATAGTATCGCAGTTGCAGATGCTTTGCCTGACAAAGGCGGGCTTTGACGGTCGGGAGGGCCTTTGGGCCTTCCCAGAATGGAAACAGAGGCGTACGTACGAAATGGCCGAGTACCCGGAATCGTTAGTTTTCAGCACACGACACGTGTGGGCGATGCCCAACAAGAAGAAGACACGCGCCAAGGTGGGTGTCACCGATTATCTTTTGGAGAACATAGGTGAAATTGACAGCATAGAGCTACCCATGGTCGGCGACGAGCTGGAAGCCGAATCCCTCTGCATCATCTTCCATGTCGCCAACGGCATCAAGCGGCTGCGCTGCCCCCTGACGGGCCGCGTGACCGCCGTGAACCAGGACGTCCTCGACGATCCGACTCCCCTCTTCACCGACTACCAGGCCAACTGGCTCTTCGAAATGGAAGTCGACGACGTGACCGAATTCGACCAGCTCATGAGCGGCTCCCAATACTCAAAATATCTTGATTCTCTTTGACTGACCTTACATGGGGGACGAAAGGAACTCTCTGCAGGAAGGAAGGCCGTCGGCCGCCCTGGGGCTGTCTGTCAGCGCGGGCGCCATGCTCGTGGCGGCCTGGACGCTTCTGCAGGTGGAGGTCCTGCCTCTCGGCACCGTGCGCACGGGCTGGTGGCCTGCCTGCGCCGGCGGCCTCCTCCTCCTGGGCGCCTGGCTGTTCCCTGCGGAGGGAAGCGCGGCCTTCCGGCTGCGCATGAGCGCGCTCGTCGTCTTCGGCCTGGCCCCTTTCTGGCAGGGGCTGGCCGTCAGCCAGCGGACGCTTCAGCAGCCCGTCGGCTTCCACCGCGCTTTCTGCATGCTGGCGTGCCTGGCGGCCTTTGCGGTGCACAATCTGGAGATGTGCGACGCCATGCGGCTGGCGGCTCGGCGGCGCGGCCTCTGCCAGCGGCTGGAGCAGGCCTTCTGGCGGCTGACAGGCGTCCTCTTCCTGGAGACGCTGGCGGTCTGCCAGCTCCTGGTACTTGTCATCCAGGGGGAATTCCGCTGGCGGCTTCTGCCTGACGCGCTGGTCCAGTGCCTTGTCGGGCCGGGTCCCGTCCCCAAATTCACCGGATGGCTTTTCTGTGCGGCATGCGCGCTGTCGGCCCTCTCCCGCCTTGGGCTGGCGGCCGTCTGCGTGCGGACAAACGAAGCAAGGAAGAATGACGATGGCAAGCAAGACAGAGATGATCGTGGCCCTGGACTTCCCGGGGATGGCGCCGGCGATGGCGCTTGTGGAACGGCTGGGTGACAGCGTTGCCTGGTACAAGGTCGGCAAGCAGCTCTTCACGCTGGAGGGGCCTCCTGTCGTGCGCGCGCTCCATCAGCTGGGCAAGCGTGTCTTCCTTGACATGAAGTTCCATGACATACCGAACACCGTCCATGGCGCGGTGTGCTCGGCGGCCGCCATAGGCGCCGACATCATCAACGTGCACGCCTCCGGCGGCCCCGCCATGCTGGAGGCCGCCGCCAAGGCCGCCGCCGAGACAGGCAAGACCGTCATCGCCGTCACCGTCCTGACCAGCATGGACCAGGCGCAGCTGGCGGCCGTCGGGCTGGACGTGCCGCCTCAGGAGCAGGTGCTGCGTCTCGCGCGGCTGACGCGGGCCTCCGGCCTGCCAGGCGTCGTCTGCTCTCCGCAGGAGGTCGGCCTGCTCCGCCGTGAGCTGGGCGCGGATTTCCTGACAGTGGTGCCAGGCATCCGGCCGCAGTGGTCGGTCGCGGGGGACCAGAAGCGCATCATGACGCCGGCGCAGGCGCGGCTGGCCGGCGCCGACTACATCGTGGTCGGGCGCCCCGTCACGGCGGCGCCGGATCCCGCCGAGGCCGCCCAACGCATCCTCGCGGAGATGGACGCGGCGCAATAGTTCATTGACACGGAGGCAATCATGAGAGGAATTCGCAGACTATTCTTGCTGTGTGGCGTGGCGCTGTCCGTCTTGCTTGCCGGATGCAGCCGCCAGGAGGCTGAGACGCCGGAGGAGAAGGCCGCGCGCGAGGCGCGCGAGGCCGTCGAGAAGGCGACGCGGACCTCCGTCACCGACGAAATGGCGCTCCGCTTCATCGACGAGAAGCTGAAGGAGATGGCCGTCGTTCCGGGGCTGGGTGACTTCCGGGTGCTTGTGGGCACGGAGTGGTCGCGCTTTCCCGCACCGCCTGTCGAGGCGGCCATGGACATCCAGAAGCGCGTGCGCGAGGCCGGCGAGGCGCGCGTCGACCAGGCCCTTCGTGCCATCCGTGCCGAGGAGGATGAAATCCGCAAGGCGCTGACGGCCGCCGCCGAGGCGGCGCATCCGATGTTCAAGACAGGCGACGAGGTGGAACTGACGCTTGTCCGCAAGGGAGCCGGCACGCTTGTCAGCGGCCGCCTGGGAGATGTCGGCGCGGACAACGCCATGGTCGGCCGCCGTATGGTTCCCAAAATCGACTTGAGCGAAGAGGACCAGGCCAGAATCTTCCCTGCCGAGCATGCCGCCATGATCCGCAGAATCGTGGACAAGCAGTTTGCGAGGCGGCTGGCCGAGGGGAGGGAAGCGGCCGAGGAGGGGCTGGACAGTGAGGTCCGGCAGGCCCTTCTTGCCGGCGGCTACGTGCCCGACATCGCCGTGGAGCAGGAGGGGCGCGCCGACGCGCGCCGCTGGACAGGCGCCCTGGCCCTTGTCAAGCGCGTCCGCCAGTTCCTCCAAAGTCCGGCGGGCCGCGCCTTCGACGACCTGCTCGACGAGCTGGAGGAGTAGGGCGGCAGTGGCCGTCGCGCCTCTCCGTCGGGGGAAAGCGCGTTATATTCTGCCGATTTACGTTTTTTCTGTTGAACGGCACGGCATCCGCCGTGGCTAATGAACCATAAACCGACGAGGCACAAATGAACACAAAGGAAGTCGAGAACATGTGCTGCGTGGCGAAGGGCTGTGACCATGGCCCGGCGCCGCTTCCGCAGGAAGGCAAGTGGACCCAGGTTCGCCAGATCAATGAGATCTCCGGCCTGACGCACGGCGTGGGCTGGTGCGCTCCGCAGCAGGGCGCCTGCAAGCTGACGCTGAACGTGAAGGAGGGCATCATCCAGGAGGCGCTGGTGGAGACCATCGGCTGCTCCGGCATGACCCACTCCGCCGCCATGGCCGCCGAAATCCTGCCCGGCAAGACCCTGCTGGAGGCCCTCAACACCGACCTGGTGTGCGACGCCATCAACACCGCCATGCGCGAGCTCTTCCTGCAGATCGCCTACGGGCGCACGCAGAGCGCCTTCTCCGAGAACGGGCTGGCCATCGGCGCCGGCCTGGAGGACCTCGGCAAGGGGCTTCGCAGCCAGGTGGGCACCATGTACTCCACCAAGGAGAAGGGAGTCCGCTACCTGGAGATGACCGACGGCTATGTGAAGCGCATCGCATTGGACAAGAACGACCAGGTGATCGGCTACGAGTTCATCAAGCTCGGGCCGGCGCTGGAGGCCATCAAGAAGGGCATGGACGCCAACGAGGCGCTCAAGAAGTTCACGGGCAC
>CACZQQ010000199.1 GCA_902783355.1 uncultured bacterium | reverse complement strand
GACTATCCGGAGCGCCAGCTGGTCGTCGGCGAAGGCAGCACCCTCGCCCTCGGCAGGCACACGCTCGCCTTCGTGGCCGCCCCCATGGTCCACTGGCCCGAGGTCATCGTCACCTACGACGCCTGCGACAAGGTGCTCTTCTCCGCCGACGGCTTCGGCAAGTTCGGCGCCAACGACGTGGAGGACGACGAGGGATGGGACTGCGAGGCGCGCCGCTACTACTTCGGCATCGTCGGCAAGTTCGGCCCGCAGGTGCAGGCGCTCCTCAAGAAGGCCGCCAGCCTCGACATCGCCACCATCTGCCCGCTGCACGGCCCCGTCCTGACGGGCGACCTCAGCCACTATCTGGCCCAATACAACACATGGTCCTCCTACGGCGTGGAGAGCGACGGCGTGGTCATCGCCTACACCTCCGTCTACGGCCATACGAAGGCCGCCGTCGAGAAGCTGGCGACGCTGCTCAAGGGCAAGGGCGTCCCGAAGGTCAGCCTCTTCGACCTCGCGCGGGACGACATGGCGGAGGCCGTCGAGGACGCCTTCCGCTACGGCAAAATCGTCCTCGCGACAACCACCTATTGCGGCGACATCTTCCCCTTCATGCGCACCTTCATCGAGCACCTGGTGGAGCGCGGCTACCAGAACCGCACCGTCGGCCTCGTCGAGAACGGCTCGTGGGCGCCGACCGCCGCCAAGCTCATGGCCGCCATGTTCGAGAAGTCGAAGGACATCCGCATCTGCAATGCGCGCGTGACCATCAAGTCCGCCCTCGCCGCCGCCAACGACGCCCAGCTGGAAGCCCTCGCCGCCGAACTGGCTTAACGACCGCCCCCCCCCCTGCGCACACCAACCTGAGCAGGCGCGGGAGGGCCGCGCTCCTGCGCGGCCGACACCGCCGGATCCCCCGCGCCGAAGCGGCGCGGGTCAAGTTGATTGCAGGCGCCTTTCCAACCTGAGCCGGCGCCACTTTGGCGCCGACAGACGGGGCCCCGCTATTTCGCCGCCTCGATCATCTTGGCGATCTGCTGCGAGCAGACATGGAGGCAGCGCGGCAGGTGGAACATGGTCTTCCACTTGCCGCCCTTCAGGCTGTGGGTGACCTCGCCGCGCCGGTTCAGATAGCCGAACCATTCAGGATATTCCGGATCGCGGAAGTGCTTCCACGTCCACTGGTCGAACTCGCGGAAGAGGTCGGCGTAGCACTCGTCGCCCGTGAGGCGGCTGGCGTAGAGCAGCGCGATGAGGACCTCGCAGTGCGGCCACCACAGCTTCATGTCCCACTGCAGCTCGACGTGCGGCTTGCCCAGGACGTCCATGAAGTAGTAGAGGCCGCCGTATTGGCGGTCGCGCCCGAACTCGATCTGCGCCTTCACGATGTCGGCCGCCTTCCGGACGATGTCGGCTTGGCCCGTGCGTTCGCCGTAGCCCATCATGAACCACATGGACTCCAGCCCGTGGCCGGGATTGAGGTGGCGCCCGTCGCAGGAGTCCAGGTCGAAGGTGCCGTCGGGGTTGATGTTCTCGAAGATGACGCGGTATTCGGGATTCCAGAAGCCGTCGAGCACCTTGTGGACGGCGCGGGCGGCCTCGCCCTGGAACTCGGTGGAGCCGAGGCAGTCGCTGAGGGTCGCGTCCAGGTTGGCCATCATCATGTACTGGCCGTGGCTGAGGTAGGCCTTGCGGGCGGGCATGGACTTCTCCCAGCGCCCCTTCGGGTTGTCCATGCGGGCGACGTAGCGCTGCATGGAGGCGACGGCCTCCGCCTTGTATTTCTCCTCGCCGGTGGCCTTGAAGAGGGCGGCCGCGCCCATGGTGGCGAAGCATTCGGAGAAGATGTTGTAGGGGGCGACGATGGGGTCGCCCGCGCGGTTGAGGGCGAAGTAGTAGGAACCGTCCTCCGCCTTGCCGTGGGCCGTCAGGAAGTCGTAGCCCTGGCGGGCGATGTCGAGCCACGCTTCGTCGCGGTCGATTTCGCAGTAGAAGGTGGCGAACATGTAGACGATGCGCCACTGCATCCACATCCACTTGGTGGTGTCGTAGACGCTGCCGTCGCGGTCGAGGCAGGTGAAGTAGCCGCCGCATTCGCGGTCCACGGCGTGCTCCTGCCAGAAGGGGATCACGCTGTCGCGCAGCTCATGGTCGTAGCGCGCCTTCAGTTCCTTCAGTTCGTCAATCGTGAATTGCATGCTTCTCTCCGGAATGTCAGAATATGCCAGAAGAAATGTCGGAAAAAGGACAAATTCATAAAAAAACGACATAAGATACACTTGATTTCGCCGACTTCAACGCCGACAGTTATATTTATGTGCCGCGACACAAGCCGCGGCACCCTCCCCATGAAAGACACAAAACGCTTCCGCATCCTGCTGGCCGCCCTCCTGCTGGCCGCCCTGACACACACCATGATGGCCGAACCCAACACAACCCCCGCCGTCGTCAAGTTGACGGATGTCTGGATCGAGACAGAGGAGACGCCTACCTACCATGGCTGGCCGACCCTCGCACGCCTTCAGGACGGACGCCTCGCCGCCGTCTGCTCCGGCCACCGCACGGCCCACATCGACCCATTCGGCCGCGTCTATCTCTATACCTCCCAAGATGATGGAAAGACATGGAGCGCCCCCAGGGCCCTCTCCAACGGCCCCCTCGACGACCGCGACGCGGGCATCGTCCAGCTGCCCGACGGCACCCTCCTCGTCAACTACTTCACCAGCCTCGCCTTCCTGTCAGCCATCCGCGACGCACGCAAGATTGCCCCCGACTGGCAGGAGGCCATGCAGAACATCACGCTGGCGCAGTGCAACGAAGGCCTGGGCCAGTTCATGCTGCGGTCAGCCGACGGCGGCGCCACGTGGGAGGACAAGTATCCCGTCCCCGTGGGCAACGTCCACGGCCCCTGCCTGCTCAAGGACGGCGCGCTCCTGTGGGTGGGCCGCAACGTCAACTACAACCGCCAGCTGACGGAAAACCGCTACGACGATTCCGTCATCGCCTGCCGTTCCGAAGACGGCGGCCGCACATGGCAGCAACTCGCGCGCCTGCCTGAAGTGCCCGGCCAGAAGCAAACCCAATGGCATGAAGTGCATCAAATCCAGACGGCGGACGGCACCGTCATCTGCCACATCCGCAACGAAAACCCCTCCGCGAAGGTGCCGGGCGGCGCCACCACGTGGCAGAGCGAGTCCACCGACGGCGGCCGCACGTGGACCACGCCCCACCTCGTCTGCTACGGCGTCTGCAACCATCTGCTCAACCTGCCCGACGGACGCCTCCTCATGACCTACGGCTACCGCAAGGCCCCCTGCGGCGTCCGTGCACGCCTCAGCGCCGACAACGGCCAGACGTGGAGCGACGAACTCGTCCTCTGCGACGACGGCGAGACAGGCGACCTCGGCTACCCCTCCACCGTCGCCCTGCCGGACGGCTCGCTCGTGACATTGTGGTACCAGAACCGCCGCGCAAAGGGCCTGGCCTCCCTGCGCTGCCTCCGCTGGCGCCTGCAGGACGTCGAAAAGTGATTTCTTTGTAATTCGTTCATTACCAAGTAGTTAGAAATTAGTAGCAATCTCTGATTGAGGAGAAGACGAAAATGTTGAGAATCGGTGTTGTCGGCCATGGTCTGCGCGTCGGCGGCTTCCTGAGGTCCACCATGAACACGCTGGAGCCCGACTTCCGCATCGTCGGCGTCGTGGATCCCGACGAGAAGCGCGCCCGCGGCCTCATGCGCGACTGCGACAAGGCGGACGCCAAGTTCTACCCCACCATTGACGAGATGATCTGCCAGGCCAAGCCGGACGGCATCTTCGTGGGGACGCGCTGCAACCTGCACACGCCCATCGCCGTCGAACTGGCCAAATACGACATCCCCATCTTCCTGGAGAAGCCGGTGGCGGTCTCGATGGAGCAGGCGCTGGCGCTTCAGGACGCCTTCGCGAAGTCGAAGGCGCCGGTGGTGGTCAGCTTCCCGCTGCGCGTCACGCCGCTGTGCGCGCGCGCCATCGAGATGGTGCGCAACGGCGCCGTCGGCGAAGTCATGCACATCACGGGCCTGAACTACGTCTCCTACGGCACCGTCTACTACGAGTTCGGCTACCGCAACTACGAGGTCACGCAGGGCCTCTTCCTGCAGAAGGCGACGCACGACTTCGACTACATCATGGAGCTGGCGAATTCCCCCATCAAGCGCATCAGCGCCAACTGGATCCGCGGCCGCATCTTCGGCGGCGACAAGCCGGAGGACCTGATGTGCTCGCAGTGCCCCGAGGCGCACCAGTGCCCCGAAAGCCCCCAGAACCGCATCCGCAACGACGCCGGCGGCGTCCTGGAAGACCATCTCTGCGTCTTCAGCAAGGCCTGCGGCAACCTCAAGGACGGCATCAACGAAGAAGCCTCCAACTCCATCTTCGAGTTTGAAAGCGGCGCCATCGGCACCTACGCCCAGCTGGTCTTCGTGCGACGCGAAGGCTGCCGCGGCGCCATCGTCACAGGCCCCAAGGGCAAGCTCTCCTTCGACTGGAAGAACGACGACGGCATCCACTACGTGGAGCACCACCGCCCCTACCAGACCACCATCACCCTCGGCAAGGGCGGCACCATGGCCCACTCCGGCGGCGACATCGAACTGGGGCGCAACTTCATCGACGTCATCCGCTACGGCGCCAAGTCCTGCTCCCCCATCCAGGCGGGCCTGCGCAGCGTCTTCACATGCCTCGCCGCCCGCGAGGCCGCCCAGACCCACCGCTGGGTCGATGTCCGCCAAGTCGAGTGCTAAACCGCGCCTGCGGTGCCCTGCGGCTTTTCGCCGCAGGCACCCAACATTCGCCGACACGGGAGGGTCGCGCTCCTGCGCGACCGACCGCCCTCCCCTGCGCCCGAAACCGCATGTCGCGCGTCGCATGTCGCGCGTCGCATGTCGGCGTCCCCGCCGCGGAAACCGCCTGTCGCGCGTCCTCGCCGAAACCGCATGTCGCGCGTCCCCGCCAGGGGCGGCACATAGGTTAACCCCGGGTGCGGCGGCCATAGGCCGCAAACCCGGGGCACACGCGCCAATAATAATATCCAGCGCCCTGCAAGGGCGCCACAAGAAGCGCTTCCCGCGCTTATCGACCGTATCTGCCTATCCTCCAAATATATTGCAGATGTATTCGACTTCCTCCCATTTGGCGCGGATGGCCTCGTTCCGTGCAAACGCCTTCGGCAGGACGCCCTTGCGCTTGACATAGAGCATGAAGGTCTCCGCAAAGTCCTCCTGCGTATAAGTACGTGCGTACTCGCTGACGTAGTTGCACTCGTCACCGTCCTCTGCGACCTTCAGTCTGCCATAGAACCCGCCAAAGGCATCCTTGAAATGCTTGCAGTGGAAATATTGGGGATATGCGTCCGCAAGGGCGTGGCCGAACTCGTGCCGCAGCACGTCCGTTATGCAACGGCCTTTATATTGAGGAAGCACTGCAGGCAAGTAGAACGCAGGCACATGGATGTCATGGTCCTCGAAGCTGTAGAACCCCATATAGCCAAGAAATACCACAAGAGTCCATTTGACATAATGGCATTGCGTCTTGTCCAACGGCGACTGCGGCCACAAAAGCCCCATTGCCTTGAGTTCGCGGCGGACACGGTTGAAGGCCGCCCTCACCGTGCTTTCAGAGACATAGATGTTGTCTAGAATCTTCTTGCCGTATGCTCCTGTAGCCTTCGCTAAAGATTTTGGGGACAATTTTCTCATTGTTTCTTTCCTTGGAATTTGTAGTTAATTACATTAACAAATCACACTTGTCTTTCAATTGTCAAAGCGTCTCATTTTCATCTCTTATTACAGGGAACAGCATCTTTTGTGCGGCCCTGCCTACACGGTTAATTAGGAAGCCATGCGCCGTTGCTTCAACACCACGGGATACAAGATTTTTGACAACCGGAATGCCCATAAAGGTTATTCTGAACGCTTCCAAGGCGTTGTTGAGCCTCTCCCCATACGCCTCGACTCCCTCTTGGACATAGCCGGCGCAGAATGTGTTGATGATGACTTTTGAAAGGAGAATCGCGGTGTTTGTTCTCGAAGGCCTGATGTTGTAAATAACAAGCAAGTCCTTGACTAAACCAAACATGGCAGACAGAACAATGAAGCGGTCCATTGTTGGGAGATGTGAAATTGCCGCTGCAATCCCCCCACGACAACTGTAGTATTTGAT
>CACZQQ010000198.1 GCA_902783355.1 uncultured bacterium | reverse complement strand
GGCCTTCCGGCCGGTAAATCCATATACTATAACCCGCTTGGGGCTTCCGGGACACGGGAATGATTCGGCGGAAGGTGTTATATTTGCCGCGACGCCACTTCTGCCGCAAAATGCGTGGCGACGGCGCCCCGCCGTCGAACGATGCGTACCGACGGCGCCCCGCCGTCGAACAATGCGTACCGACGGCGTCTCGCCGTCGGATTCCAGATTCTTGACGCGCGACATGCGGGGGCAAATGCGGAGCGGCGACGGCTGGCCGCTATTCCTTCACGCGGAGGCGGAACATGTTCCACGAGAGGGGGCGCAGGGTGGCGGTCAGGCGGCCGCCCTTGAGGGCGCGTCGGCGGGCAGGGATGGCGGCGGGCGCCACATTCTGCCTGTCGGCCGTATTGACGGCGTCCGGGTTGTCGTTGTGGATCTCTCTGGCTTCCAATAACTTGTCAACTTCAAAGCCGCCGAATTCGGCCGTGAGGTCCATCTCTTCCTTCAGCGAGCGGTTCAGGGCGAAGACGACCAGCTCGTGCGCCTTCTCGTTGTGGACGACGGCGGCCTTGAGGTAGCTGACGTCGCCCTTGTATTCGCCCGTGCCCTGATAGGCGGGGGAGTCCATCCGCACGCGCAGCGCGGTGCCGCGGCCGTGGCGGGAGGTCAGCGCGAAGGGGTGGAAGATGGTCTGACGCCACGCGCGGCCGTTGGGCTCCGTCATGATGGGCGCGATGATGTTGACGGTCTGCGCGATGTTGGCGATCTTGACGCGGTCGGCGTGGTTGATGAGGCTCTGGAGGATGCCGCCGATGATGAGCACGTCGGTCATGTCGTAGGTCTCCTCGTTGATGGGGCGCGCCGCCTGCCATTTGGTCTCGGGGGGGGCGTCGGTCTGGCCTCGGTACCAGACGTTCCATTCGTCGAGGGCGACCATCAGGCGGCGCGGCGACTTGCGGGCGGCGCGGGCGGCGTCGCACAGCGCGATGGCGTCGTCAATCTGCCGCTCAAGCAATTCAATGCAGGCGAGGAAGTTGGGGATGTCGTGAGTGGGATTTCCGAAGTAGGCGTGGATGGAGAGGAAGTCGATATACTTGTAGGCTTCGCGGAGGACGGCGTAGTCCCAGTCACCGTAGGTGTCCATGTGGCGGTTGGAGGAGCCGCAGACGCACAGCTTGAGGTTCGGGTCGACCATCTTCATCATCTTCGCGGTCTCCAGCGCGACGCGGCCGTACTCCTCCTTCGTCTTGTGGCCGATCTGCCATTCGCCATCCATCTCGTTGCCGAGGCACCAGTACTTGATGCCGTAGGGCTTGGCGGCGCCGTTCCTGCGGCGCAGGTCGCTCCACGAGGTGCCCTTCGGGAAGTTGCAGTACTCCACCAGCTCCTGCGCGGCCTTCGGCGTGTTCGTCCCCAGGTTCACGGTGTACATGGCCTCCGTGCCGGCCTTGCGGCACCATTTCATGAACTCGTCCACGCCGAATTCGTTGGGCTCCATGGCGAACCAGGCGTAGTCGGGCCGCTGCGGACGCCGCGCCTTGGGGCCGATGGCGTCCTTCCAGTCGAAGCCCGAGACGAAGTTGCCGCCCGGATAGCGCGTGATGGGCATGCCAAGCTCCTTCACGAGTTCCAGCACGTCCGTGCGGAAGCCGTCCTTGTCCGCCTTGGGATGCGACGGCTCGTAGACGCCCGTGTAGATGCAGCGGCCGATGTGTTCGAGGAAGCCGCCGTAGATGTTGGGGTCGATGGCGTCGATGGGGAAGGAGCGGTTGACGTAGATGGAGGTTTTCATGAAGGGAGTGGGGAGGGAGGAGGGTTGTTGTGGCGCGGCGGTCGCTGCCGTCGCTGCGGAATGAAGTGGGCGGTGTGGACGAAGTCGGCAACGGCGGTCGGGCGCTATTCCGTGTCGGGTTCCTCCTGCGGGGCGGCGGAGGTCGGCTCGGAGGGCTGCCGCCGGTGGATGTGGACGCTCTGGACAAGTCCCGCCAGGAGCATGGTCCCCAGCATGAAGGAGCCGCCGTAGCTGACGAAGGGGAGGGGGAGGCCGACGATGGGGGCCGCCCGTATCGTCATGGAGATGTTGATGATGATGTGGGTTGTGAGCATGACTGCACAGCCGGTGGCGATGAAGGTGCCCAGCCGGTCTGGCGAGTCCAGCGCGGTCTTGAAGAAGCAGAGCATGAGGGCGGCCATGAGGCCCAGAAGGGTCACGCCGCCCAGGAAGCCGGTCTCCTCCGCGATGACGGAGAAGATGAAGTCGGTGGGGGCGACGGACTTGGGAAGGTAGCCAAGAACATGTTGCGTGCCATGGAGATAGCCCTTGCCGGTAAGGCCGCCGCTGCCGACCGCCAGCAGGCTCTGCACCGCGTTCCAGTCGTCGGGCTTGCGGCTGCCCTCCGCCGGCGTGAGGAAGGCTTCCACGCTCTCCGACACCCTCTGCCCGGTGCTCTCCGGCAGGATGGCGGCGAGGCCGGCGGCGACGGAGCGCGCGGGCGCGTCCAGAAAGACCTTCACGCGGTCCTTCTGGTAGGGCTTGAGATGGGTGTAGACGACGGGGACCGCCAGAATGACGAGAAGGGCCGCCAGAAAGAACCACCGCCATCGCAATCCGGTCAGGAAGACGAGCGTGGTGGTCACGGGAATGAAGACCATGGCGGTGCCCGCGTCCGGCTGCAGGCAGACCAGCAGGATGGGAAGGCCGCTGACGGCGCCGAGGGCGAGGACGGGGAGCCATTCGCCGAGGGAGGAGTGGCGCAGGGCAGGGCGCGTCCCCAGCCACGAGAGCAGCAGGAGCGTCAGGGGCTTGGCCAGCTCGGCGGGCTGCAGGAAGCCCACGCCGGGCACCTTCAGCCAGCCGCGCGTGTTGTTCAGCGTCTTGCCGAAGATGAGCACATAGAAGAGGAGGGCCACCGCCAGCAGGTAGCCGACCCAGCTCATGCGCGCCCACTTGTGGTAGTCCACGGAGGCGGCCGTGACATAGAGGATTGCGCCAAGTCCCGCCCAGAGGAGCTGCCGGTGCCATTTGGAGGCCATGTCGCCGCCGACCTCCACGCCCGCGCCGTAGATGAAGACGACGCCGATGGCGACGAGGATCAGCTCGATGACAATGGCCGCCCAGTCGGCGCGCCCCCAGCGGACGAGGCCCCAGGGGCGCGCCGCCGCCGCGTTCTCCGTCGGGAATGGCGTCAGCAGCTCGGCCATCAGGCGGGGAAGAGCAGATGGTGGCTGCCGCCGTGGAAGGGCTTGAAGGTGCCGTCGGGCATGCGGACGCTGGCGGTGGCGCCGGCGGGCACGTCGAAGTCAAAGGCGACGCCGTCGGCGGTGCGCTCCCAGCGGGCGCGGACGGGACCGGCGCTGGAGTCGAAGTCGCCCTGCGCCCAGGCCAGCCCCTTGAAGAAGATGGGGGCCAGGACGAAATGCGTGAAGGCGGCGCTGTCGTCGGCCAGCTGGATGCCTGCGACATGGCGCATGAGCCAGCCGCCCGGGCAGCCGAGCATGGGGTGGTTGTGGGAGTTCATGCCGTCGTTTTCGCACAGCTCCCACCGCTCCCACAGGGTCGTCGCGCCATGCTCAAGCATGTACCCCCAGCCGGGATAGTCTTTTGAGGCGACCAGCGCGTAGGCCAGGTCGGCATGGCCGTATTTTGTAAGCGTTTCAAGGAGATACTTGGTGCCGATGTTGCCCGTGGAGTGCTTGCAGCCGGCGGCCTGGAAGAGTTCGGCGAGGCGGTCGGCGGCCGCCTGACGCTCCTCCGGCGGGAAGAGGCCGCAGTAGCAGGCGTAGGCGTAGGCGGATTGGCGTTCGGGCGCAAGCCGCCCCGGCGCGCAACGGTACGCCTTGAGGAAGTCCGCCTGCATCTGGTCGGCCAGCGCATTGAGCGAGGCGACCTCCGTCTCGTTTTGCAGGAGGGCGGCGATCTTGGCCAGCAGGCGCGTGGCGTAGTGCATCAGCGCGCTGGAGACAAGCTCCGGCGGGACGGTCTTGTTCTGGGCGGTGTTCTGTCCGTTGTTGAGCTTGACGGGCGGCACCCAGTCGCCGACGATGCCGCCCGGCCGGAAGATGCCGTCGGCGGGGTCGCGGCGGGAGGCCATGCGGTCGATCCACGCGCGCATGGCGGGGTAGAGTTCGGCCAGCTGCGCCTTCTTGCCGCAGAAGGCGTAGCCGAGGTAGGCGGCCTCCACGAAGCTGGAGCAGACGGGATCCGTCTCGAAGCCCCAGTAGGCGGGGGCGGTCATGGGCACTTCGCCCGTGGCGGGATCCTGCGCCTCCGCAATGTCCCGCAGCCACTTGGTGTGGACATTGGTCTCGTCGAAGAGGTAGAGGGCGGTCTCGCAGCGCGCCATCATGTCGTTGAGCCACCCCATGCGCTCGTTGCGCTGCGGGCAGTCCGTGGGGACGGCGTGGATGTTGCTGGCTTCCGTCGCGCGCACCATCTTCCAGATGTCGTTGAGCAGCGGGTTGCTGCATTCGAAGCGGCCCGTGGGGCGGCAGTCGTTGTGGAACGGGATGCCCGTGAGCGTCTCGTCTGTGGGCGGGCAGGGCAGGCCGCTGACCTCGACGTAGCGGAAGCCATGGTAGGTGAAGTGCGGCTCGAAGGTCTCGCCGTCGGGCGCGCCCCTGGCGATGTAGATGTCCTCCGGCTCCGCGTCCAGCAGGTTGGCCCAGTTGGCGGTGCCGTCCGCATGGCGGAACTCAGAGTGGCGCAAGGAGATACGCGTGCCGGAAGCGGCCTTGACCTTCAGGCGGCACCAGCCGGCGAAGTTCTGGCCGAAGTCGGCGCTGTAGTGGCCTTCGCCCTCCAGCTTGCGCCATTCGACGGGCTTGAGGGCGCCCTGCGGGCGGATGGGCTCCTCTTCCAGGCCGCGCGGTGTGCCGGTGGGGCCGGAGAGGCGGAAGGCGGGACGGTGCCCTGGCAGGTCGTGGCCGTCGGGAAGCAGCCAGTCGGCCTCCCACTCCTGCCGCGCGTCGTACTCCTCGCCGTCGAAGACGCTGTGGCGGCAGACGGGGGAGCGGTAGAGCTTGGGCAGATGGCTGAAATCAGGCCGGTCGAGCACCGTGTCGCCGTCCATGATGAGGTAGCGCAGGCGGATGGCGCCATGCCAGCCGCAGCCGACATGCACCGCCAGCGCGTTCACGCCCTCCCGCAGGAGGCCCGTCAAGTCGTAGGTCAGGTAGCTGTAGCTCTTGCCGAAATCGGTCTGGGGCGGCTGCAGCACCGCGTCGCCGCCAAGGCGGACGCCGTTCACCCATGCCTCCGACCAGCCGAGGCCGCTAATGTAAATCCTTGGTGCGCAAGTTGTTGCATTAATCCTGAAGAGGCGGCGGAAGCAGAGGGCGTGGCCGGAGAACTCGGCGGGCTGCCCTATCCAGATCGCCCCCTGCCAGTCCGCCTCGCAGGCAAGCCCCGTCTCGAAGGAGGCCGCCTCGCTCCAGCCGCTCTCCGTGCCGTTCTCGTCCTTGATCTGCACCTGCCACTGGTAGCGCGTGCGCGCCTTCAGCAGGGGCGCGGGCAGTTCGGCGCAGACACGCCCGTCTCCCGCCTGCCAGCCGGAACCCCACAGGCCAGCCGCCTCGCCGTCGCGCATGACACGCACGCGCCACGCGCTCTGCACGCCCTCGCCCGACAGCCGCCAGGTGAGGTCCGGCGTGGCGACGGGAAGGCCGATGGGATTCACGAAGTTGTTGGTCTTCAAAAAGACTGGAGTGAGCCGGGAGTGAGACATGGATGGGAGGAGGTTGGTTGTGGGTAGCTTGCGAGCTGCCCACTCAGGACGGTGAACGGAGATGGCTTGTCGGTTGCGGAGACGGCGGAAGGGAGCCTTCGCCCCGCCCGCCGCCGCCTGCCAGCGGGCGGAGCAATCTGACCCGCGCCACTCTGGCGCGGGAAACAAAGGCTATCGCTTCAGGAGGACGGCCT
>CACZQQ010000197.1 GCA_902783355.1 uncultured bacterium | reverse complement strand
CTTCGACCGCATCCCCAAGAAGGAGGCCGCCAACCGCCGTCGCGAACTGGCCAAGCTGACGACCAGCCTGGGCGGCATCGCCAACCTCAGCAAGCTGCCGGCCGCCGCCGTCATCATTGATGTCGACCGCGAGCACATCGCCGTCCAGGAAGCCATCAAGCTGGGCGTCCCGGTGGTCGCTCTGGTTGACTCCAACTGCAATCCCGACGGCATCGACTATGTGATCCCCGGCAACGACGACGCTCTGCGCTCCATCAAGGTCATCGTGGACGCGCTGCAGAACGCCGTCCAGGAGGGCGTCTCCACCAGCGAGAAGAAGCGCGCCGCCGCGAAGGCCGCCGAGGCCGAGGCCGCCGCCGCCGCTGACGACAAGGCCGCCGAGGCCGCGCCTGCGGAAGCCGCCGAGGAGAAGTAGTTTCATTTCCCGAACCATTTGAGCATGCGGCCCTTAGCCGCAAAGGAGTTTTATCATGGCTGACATTTCCGCGAAGGATGTGATGGCGCTGCGCCAGAAGACTGGCTGCGGCATGATGGAGTGCAAGAAGGCCCTGACCGAGAGCAACGGCGACATAGAGGGCGCCATCGAGTATCTGCGCAAGGCCGGCATGGCCAAGGCGCAGAAGCGCGCCGGCCGCAGCGCCAACAACGGCAAGTGGGCATATGCCAAGAAGGGCAACGTCTGCGTGCTGGTCGAAGGCCTCTGCGAGACCGACTTCGTGGCGAACACGCCCGAGTTCAAGGCGATGGTGCAGGCGGCCGCCGACAAGGCGCTGGACTACGCCGAGGTCGGCGACATCGCCGAGAAGGTCGCGGCCGACAACGACGCCGCGCTGAAGGCGCTCGTCGGCAAGATCGGCGAGAACATGCGCTTCCGCCGCGCCCTGCGCTGGGTCGCTTCCGACGGCGCGCAGATCGGCTGCTACCTGCACACCGCCCAGCCCTTCGCCACCATGGTCGAGGTCGCCGGCGCCTGCGACGATGCGCTGCTGAACAACATCACGCTGCACATCACCGCCTCGAACCCCACCTACATCACCCGCGACGACGTGCCGGAGAGCGTGAAGGCCAAGGAGAAGGAGATCGCCATGGCCGACCCGAAGCTGGCCGGCAAGCCGGAGAAGGTCCTGATGGGCATTCTCGAAGGCAAGCTCGCCAAGGTCTACAAGGAGAACTGCCTGATGGAGATGCCGTGGATTGACGACGAGAAGAGCTGCCTGGCGAAGGTGGCCCCGAACGTGAAGGTCGTCCGCTTCGTCCGCTGGACGGCTGGCGAGGAGATTGCCGGCTGATTGCAGATGACGGTCCTGTGACACAAGAGGCTCCGGGTCGGCTCCATGCCGTCCGGAGCCTGTTTCATTTCTGGAGGTGCGTTGATGGACATTCTTTTGATTGGCGGCGGCGGCCGCGAGCATGCGCTGGCGTGGAAGATGATGCAGAGCCCCCTGGCGGGCAAGCTCTATTGGGCGCCAGGCAATCCAGGTATGCCGCAAGCCATTGCGGTTAAGGAAGATACGCCTGAAGCTCTGGCGGACTTCGCCGAAGCCCACGGGATCGGCCTGACCATGGTCGGCCCCGAGGCCATGCTCTGCCAGGGCATCGTCGACGTCTTCCGCGCGCGCGGCCTCCGCATCGTCGGGCCCGACAGGAAGGCCGCCCAGCTGGAGGGCAGCAAGGCCTTCGCCAAGGAGTTCATGGCGCGCCACGGCCTGCCCACCGGCCAGGCCGCCGTCTTCACCGAACTGGCTCCCGCGCTGGACTACCTCAAGGCGCACGGCGCCCCCATCGTCGTCAAGGCGGACGGACTGGCGGCCGGCAAGGGCGTGGTCGTGGCCGCCACCGTGGAGGAGGCCGAGAAGGCGCTGCGCGACTGCTTTGACGGCGCCTTCGGCGCGGCCGGCGCCCGCGTCCTTCTGGAGGAGTGCCTCGTGGGCGAGGAGGCCTCCATCCTCGCCTTCTGCGACGGCAGGACCATCGTGCCTCTGGCCAGCAGCCAGGACCACAAGCGCGCCCTTGACGGCGACCAGGGCCCCAACACGGGCGGCATGGGCGCCTACTCCCCCGCCCCCGTGGTGACCGACAGCCTCATGCGCACCATTGACGAACGCATCCTCCAGCCCTTCCTGAAGGGCGTACAGGCGGACGGGCTCTATTTCCGCGGCGTCATCTACGCCGGCATCATGGTGACGGCGGAAGGGCCGAAGCTACTGGAGTTCAACGTGCGCTTCGGCGACCCCGAGACGCAGGCCGTCCTCATGCGGCTGGATTCGGACTTGGTGGAGGCGCTCTGCGCGGTGGCGGACGGCGAACTTGCGAAGGTGACGCTGCGCTGGTCGGCGGAACCTGCGGTCTGCGTCGTCATGGCCTCCAATGGCTACCCCGGCAAGTATCCCAAGGGCTTTCCCATCAGCGGCTTGGCGGAGGCGGCGGCCACGGGCGCGGTTGTCTTCCACGCCGGCACGAAGGCCGACGGCAATGGCGGCATCGTGACGGCTGGCGGCCGCGTTTTGGGCGTCACCGCCAAGGGAGCCGACCTGCGGCAGGCGGTGGACAACGCCTACAGGGCGGTCAAGTGCATCCATTGGGAAGGCGTGCAATATCGCAACGACATCGCCCACAAGGCCTTCGCGCATCTGGCGCGGTAGGCAGGACTTGTCAGGCGGAAGTTGCAAGCGACGGGGGGCCAGCCCCACGAACCCCCTGGTTCCCGCGCCGAAAGCGGGGTGCGTCGCTGGCGCGGCGCCCGCCGGCTTTTTCGCCGGCGGCACCCAACCCCGCGAAAAATCCGCAGCCTGCGGCCGACCCGCAGCCGAAAAGCCCGACCTGCCCGACGTCCTGAGTGGGCAG
>CACZQQ010000196.1 GCA_902783355.1 uncultured bacterium | reverse complement strand
GACACAGTTTCCCGCCATTCACCCTGCTCCTCCGACGGCGGATTTGATTTGCGCGTCAGAAAAACAGCTGCGGCGGTTTTGCGGCGGGGTCGAGATAGCGCTCCATCAGGTCGCCCAGCAGGTTCCACGAGGCGTAGTTGGCGGCGTAGAGGGGCGTTCCCGTGTCGCCGTCCACGTTCTCCGACAGGGAGCCCTGCACGTCGAGGCTGTGGCAGATGGAGCTGACGATGTCGCGCGAGAGGGCGGCGGCCTCGTCGCGGAAGCCGTAGTGGAGCATGCCGTGGAAGGCCATCCAGCCCATCGGAATCCAGACGGGCCCCTGCCAGTTGGAGTTGCAGGGACGGGAATATTCGTCGAAGCGGCCTGGATTGCCCAATTTCGCGTTGTTGTAGTATTCGCTTTTGCGCGAAAGCGTCCTGATGCCGAACGGGCTGCGGAAATGGTCGGGCGAGACGACATATTTTTCAATCATCTCGCGGCCGTGTTCCGGCGTGGCGGCATTCGTGTAGAGGACGGGCAGCGAGGCGCAGCTCAAGTAGGCGAAGGCGCCAAGGCCCTGCGTGTGGTCGGCCGCCCCCAAGCTGATGCGGACGCTGCCGCGCGAGGTGTCGTAGGCGCCGAAAGCGCCGATGGCGTCGCTCCACAGGAAACGGTTGATGGCCTCCTTGAGGGCCGCCGCGCGCTGGCGGAACTCCTCCGCCGCCGGGTCGTCGTCCAGCCGTTCCGCGATGTAGGCCAGCGACCGCAATTCGGCGTAGAGATAGCCGTTGAGGTCGGGCGCAACGATGGTGTCAGGATGGACGATGGAAGCCAGAATCTCGTTGTCGATGCCTGAGTAGTAGGCGGGGCCGCCCCAGCGGCACAGCCCATGCACCGCCTTGTGTGCATTGAACCAGAAGTCCACGAACTTGCGCAGGCGCGGCAAGTCGCGCGCCGCGCCCTCCAAATCGCCATCCAGCGCCAATTTCTGCGCGGCCGCTTGGCAGAGGAAGGGCTGGCAGCAGAAGGCCGGCTGGAAGAAGCCCGGGCCGCCGTCCGCCAGGATGGCGTTGGGGATGAAGCCGTCGCCGCGCTGATACTCGAACATGTTGTCGAGGAAGTCGCGCAAATGGCGCGTCTCGCCGTCGGCGGCGATGCGCAGGGCGGAGAAATAGTTGTCCCAACAGAAGAGGAGCCCCTTGTAGTAGCTGCATGTGGTGATGGAGAGGTACGGATGGCGGATGGCGCCCTCCGGCCCGCACTGCACCGCACGCATCATCTCTTCAATATGGGCATGGGCACGCAAATAGGCGGAATTGTCCATTTTTGTCATGGCAGTCTCCTCCAACCGGCAGCTTGCGCTGCCGGCACAGGGCAAGTCAGAAGGTCGCGCGAAAGCGCGATCCTCCCGTATGGCACGAAACAGAAGCCGCACCGGTCGCGCGGGAGCGCGACCTTCCCGTGGCGGGCTATTTGGCGATGGGACGGAAGCGCACGCTGAAGACGGAGGCGCAGGCGTACTTGTCCATCGTCAGCGTCCCGTTCTCCATGGTGATGCGTTCGGCCTCCATCTCGGCAAAGCGCGGCGTGCACATGTCGTCGAGCACCTGCACGTCAGCGACTGCGTATCCGGCCGGAATGGCGACGGAGACGGTGCCCTCGACGCGGCTGAAGGTGCCGCAGAGCAGCTCCAGGCCGCCGTCCTTGTCCTGCGAGAGGATGGCCTGCGTGTTGGAGGAGGCGTTCTCCACCGCCAGGCCCACGCGGCGGACGGAGGCGCGGTAGAGGCGCGAGAACTTCTCGAAGACGTAGTAGGTGGGGGTCGGCCTGCGCTCGATGTCGAAGATGCCGTAGCCGCCGCAGAGGCAGGCGGAGTAGAAGCAGGCGCGGTCGACGGGGGCGTCCTGGAGGCCGCAGAGGATGGCGGCGGCGAAGGCGGCGCCTTCGGTCCAGCCGTAGCGGTCGCGCTCGCGGCCGTAGGCCACGGGATCCTGGAAGTCATGCCAGAAGGGGCTGCAGTGCCACTCGGTGGCCCACAGCGGGATGTCCTTGTAGCCGTAGCTGTCCACCAGCTGGCGGCGCTTGACGCTCTCCTGCAGGAACTCGGCGGGCGTCAGATAGTAGGCGGTGTAGTTGACGAAATCCAGCGGGAGCTTCTCGGCCTTGACGAAGGCGAGGAACTGGTCGAGATAGCGGTAGCCGAGGGTGGTCGTGGAGGCGCCGCCGACATGGAGGTTCGGGAAGGCGCGCTTGAACTCCACGGAGAGCGCCTTGTAGAGCTGGAGATACGCCTCGAAGCCGCCCGGCCACAGGTTGGGGTTGTTGGGCTCCTCCCAGACCGCCCAGTCCTCCAGCGGCCAGTGGAAGCCGTTGGCCCAGCCCTGCGTGTAGTGGCGCACGATGTTCAGGCAGATGCGCGTCCATTTGGCATAGTCCTTCGGCGGGTCCGTGCGGTAGTGGGTGCCGCCGCATTCGATGGATTCGCCCAGGCGGTAGATGACCTTCACGCCGTCCTCGACCACCGCGCGCAGATAGTCGTCCGTCTCCGCGAAGAGGTAGTTGGCGGGGTCGTTCTCGTCGGCGTGGAAGAGGGGGAAGATGCGGCTGACGTCGATGATGTCCTTGCCGTTGCTGCCGTAGGGGTCGTCGTGGAAGTAGGCGCAGGGGATGTGCAGCTCCTTGAGGCGGCGGCGCACATCCGTCGGCCACGCCTGCGAGATGCTGCCCAGGGG
>CACZQQ010000195.1 GCA_902783355.1 uncultured bacterium | reverse complement strand
CTCGCCTTCAAGGCGGTGTGCGGCCTGGCCGCCTACGCCTACATCATGGCGCATCTGGGCAAGAAGGCGGAGGCCGCCCGCTACGCCAAGGCCGCCAAGGAGATGGCGAAGAAGGTCGTGAAGGCGGCCCGCAACGGCAACGGCACCGGCCTGACCATGGACGGACAGGGCTGGAGCCTCAAGTACAACGCCGTCTGGGACGTCCTCTTCAACTTCGGCCTCTTCGACAAGAAGTTCTTCGCCGACGAGATCAAGCGCTACCGCCAGGAGACCAACGCCTACGGCGTCCCGCTGGATTCGCGCAAGGCCTACACCAAGTCCGACTGGATCCTGTGGGCGGTCACCTTCTCGCAGGACCCCGCCGTCGTGGAGGAGTTCTGCAAGCCGCTCGTCAAGTTCTTCGCCGAGACGCCCACGAAGGTGCCCTTCAGCGACTGGTTCGACACGAAGACCGGCGCCTACATGCACTTCATCGCACGCTCCGTCCAGGGCGGCCTCTTCATGCCCATGCTCCTGCAAAAGTGGGCCAAGGCGTAAGTCATTGAATACCAAGTAGTTACAATGTCATCGCACTCCTTTGTCGAAGTCCATCTGGACCGCCTGCAGCGCAACTTCGAGACGCTGAGGCGCCTCTATCCGAACGTCACCTTGGCGCCCGTCCTCAAGTCCGACGCCTACGGGCACGGCGCGGTCGAATGCGCCCTCCGCCTGGAGGCCGCCGGCGTGCAGCGCATCTGCGTCTATTCCGTCGACGAGGCGCTCCAGCTGCGCCGTGGCGGCGTCAAAGTGCGCCTGTGGATCATCGGCGGCGCGCTGGAGGACGAGGTGGAGGAGGTGCTGTCGATGGACGACGTGGCCGTCGGCGTCTGGGCGAAGGAGAAGCTGGTCGCCCTTGCGGCGGCGGCCGTCCGGCTGAACCGCACGGCGGAGATCCATCTGGCGGTGGACACGGGCATGAGCCGCCTCGGCTTCTTCGAGGCGGAGGTCCCCGACATCCTCAAGACGATCGAGGGGCTTCGGGGCGTCCGGCTGGCGGGCCTCTACTCGCATCTGGCTTCGCCGGGCATGCCTGACGCCTCGCAGACGGAGGCGCAGCGCGCCTGCTTCGGCCGCATCGCGCGCCTCATGCCGCCGTCGTGCCGCGAAATCCACCTGGGGGCGCTGCCGGGCCTCGCGGCGGGCGTCGGCCTCGAGTACCCCTTCGGGCGGCCGGGCGTCGCCATCTACGGCTACGGGCCCGCCGGCCTGGAGGGGCTTGAGCCTGTCATGGAGATGAAGAGCCTCGTCTACTCCGTCAAGACCATCCAGCCCGGACAGTACATCTCCTACGGCATGACCTACCGCATCCCGGAAGACGCGCCCGCGCAGCGCATCGCCGTCGTCCCCGTCGGCTATGCGGACGGCTATCCGCGCCTCCAGAGCAACAAGGGCCGCATGCTCGTCAGGGGACGCTTCGCGCCCATCCGCGGCCGCGTCTGCATGGGCATGATCATGCTGGATGTCACCGACATTCCCGACGTGCAGGCGGGCGACGAGGTGGTCCTGCTGGGCACGCAGGGCGCCAACCGCATCACGGCGGACGAGATCGCCGACAACGTGGGGACCATCTGCTACGAAGTCCTCTGCAATCTGGGCAAGAGCCTCGACCGCAGATTCATCGGCTGACTCGTGCCTGCGCGGCCGCGGCGGTTGTACACGGCCGCGGGCCGTGCACTCAGGACGGTCCGCCCGAAGCGCCTGAAACCCTGTCGGCCCGCCGTGCCTCTGCGGCGGAAAACCATGTCGGCCCGCCGTGCCTCTGCGGCGGAAAACCCTGTTGGTCCGTCGTCCTGAGTGGCCAGCCCGTGGCTGGCCACATCATCGAGTTGCACTCCCCGCCAAATGGGCGGGGGCAAGACCTAGCCAGAACATAGGAGAAGCAAAGATGTCCGGAAGTGAAAAAGAAGAGAAGAAGTGCTGCTGCTGTGGCGGCGACGCGCCGAAGGCGGAGAAGAAATGCGGCTGCAAGTGCAAGTGGGCGAAGCGCCTGCTGAAGATTTTGGCCATCGTCGTGGCCGTGCTTCTCATTCTGGTCGTCGCGTCGCCGCTCTATCTGGGCCCCACGCTGAAGAAGACCGTCAACGCCCTCGGCCCCAAGATGATGGGTGTCCCGATCTCCGTCGGCAATATCCACGTGTCGCTTCTGGGCGGCTCGCTGCGCATCAACGACTTCGTCCTCGGCAACCCCGACGGCTACAACACGGATTCCCTCATGAAGTTCGACGAGGTCTATGTGAAGCTCAAGCCCATGTCGGTCTTCTCCAAGCTCATCCATGTGGAGTTGGTCGAAGTGCGCGCGCCGCACATCACCTACGAGGTCGGCCTCGGCAACTCCAATGTCGGCACCCTGCTGGAGAACTTGAAGAAGCTGCAGAAGGAGGAGGAGGAGAGCGATGACGAGGACGACGAGAAGAAGGAGAAGAAGCGCGTCGTCATCGACAAGGTCGTCGTCTCCGGCGGACAGGTCAACCTCGCCGCCAAGATGACAGGCGGCGCGAGCCTCCCGCTCCCCCTGCCGACCGTCACCCTCAATGACCTCGGCAAGGCCGACAAGGAGGCCACCGCCGACGTCGACGAAAAGGAAGGCATCACCATCCTCGACGCCACCGGCGAAATCCTCATCAAGATCTGCACCTCCGTCGTCGACGCCGCCAAGGCCGGCGGCAAGGCCATCCTGGACGGCGCAAAGGCCGGCG
>CACZQQ010000194.1 GCA_902783355.1 uncultured bacterium | reverse complement strand
GCGCCTGGTGCAGGAGCGTGGGCTGCGCGTCTCCGAAATCCTTGTCATGACCTACACGGAGGCGGCCACGAAGGAACTCAAGGAGAGGCTGCGGAATGTCCTGAAAGACCTCCAGGCCTTCTACAGGGACGCCGCCCTGCTTGACGGCCAGGCGCGTGAACGCGCCGGCAGACTGGCGGCCTGCGTGCCCCCTGCGGCGCGCGCCGCCGCGCGGATGCGCGTGGAACTGGCCCTGCTGGAGTTCGACAATGCCGCCGTCTCCACCATCCACGGCTTCTGCCTGCGTGCCCTCTCAAAATACGCCTTCGAGACGGGAATGCCCCTCAATTTCAAAGGGGAGATCGGGGAGGACAAGCGGGAGGGGCTTGCGCGGCGTGCGCACGACTGGTGGCTGGCCCACGACGCGGACCGCGACGTGGACAGCCTGAAGAGCCTCGTCGGCTATGTCAACGCCCTTGGCGGCAAGGTGGACTGGACGGCCGCCCCCGGCCAGGAGAGGCCGGAGCTGCTGGCCGTGGCCGAGGAGATCGTCAACGCCTACGAGGCCGAACGGCTGAAGCGGGACAAGTTCACCTTCGACGACATCCTGCGGGCGCTTCGCGAGGCCCTGCGCGTCCCCGACCGCGGCGCCCGTCTCGCCGAAGAGCTGCGCAATGCCTTCAAGGCCGCCCTCATCGACGAGTTCCAGGACACGGATCCCGTCCAGTACGAAATCTTCGAGCGCGTCTTCATCAACGGCGGGCGCGGCGTCCCCCTCTTCCTTGTCGGCGACCCCAAGCAGGCCATCTACTCCTTCCGCGGCGGCGACATCTTCACCTACAGGCGGGCCGCCAGGCAGGGCGACGCGGTTCTCCCGCCGGAGCGCAAATACAGCTTGGACACCAACCACCGCGCCACCGACCGTCTGGTGGAGGCCACCAACCGCCTCTTCAACGACAGGACGGACGAGGCAGGGAAGCCGGTCGCCTATACTTTCGGGGATGAAGAGATCCCCTGCGCGCCGGTGCGGGCCTCCGGTAAGATCGAGGCGCTGCAGGATGACAGGACGCCTTTCAGGCTTGTCCCTGTGCAGAACGGCACAGAGGAGCGAATCCGCCTGATGTGTGTCAGGCAGGTCGTCCAGCTGCTTTCCAGCGGCGAGGTCGCCTCCCCCGGCAAGATCGCCATTCTGGTGAGAAGGAACGCGACTGGCGCGAAATTGCGCGATCACCTCAGCCGCAAGGGGGTCCCATGCGTCATCAAGAACATCGGCAATGTCTTTACGCGCCAGAAGGAATCGGGCTACGGCACGGATGACCAATACGTGGCCAGCGGCCCCATGCTGGAGCTCTACGCGGTTCTGGAAGCCATGCTGGACGCCACGCCGGCGCATGTCCGCCGCGCCTTGGCGGGGCCTGTCTTGGGAGTGAAGCCGCAGGAGCTGCTGGCTTTGGACGACCAGGCCGTCGCCGCATGGGTGGAGCGCTTCCGCGAGATGGGGCGCCTTTGGGAGGAGCGCGGCCTCGGCGCCGCCCTGGGGCGTCTGGAGACATGCGCCCGGCGCCAGGAGGGGGAGTCGACCATGACCATCCGGAGGCGGCTGGCCCTGCAGGAGGACGGAGAGCGTTTCCTGACCGACTACGCCCAGCTGCAGGAGCTGTGCTTCGCCGCCATCCGCCAGGTGGGCAATGAGCCCGCCGCCCTGCTGGAGTGGCTGCAGGAACGCATCCGACACGGCGGCGAGGAGGCGGACAGCGACGCCTATGCGCGCGAACTGGAAAGCGAGGGGGACGCGGTGCACATCATGACCATGCATACCTCGAAGGGGCTTGAGTTCCCTGTCGTCTTCCTGCCGGAATGCAGCGTCGAACCCAGGAGGCAGAAGCCGGAGATGGCCCCCTTTTTCTACCATGACGCGGCGGCGGACAACCGGCTGACCTATACGGCCGCGCCATGCGAAAAGGCCGTGGACGAAGAACGGCAGGAGAACATCCGCCTCCTCTACGTGGCCATGACACGCGCCACGCAACGCACGGTCGTCCTCTACAAGGCCAGGGACGACATGCATCCAGAGGAAACCGCCCTGGACGCGATTCTCTCTCGCGCCATCGACGACTGCGCGAAGGAGGGCTCGCCCTTCGCGATGACGCAGGAGGCGCCGCCGCAGTCGCTGGACGAAATCGCGGCCTGGCACCCGTCCGCCGAAAGGGCGGAACTGCGGAAGCCGGAGGAGTTCAGCCATCCGTTCGACGCTTCTCCTCTCAGGGGCAGCTATACCGCCCTCTCGCCTGGACACGACCGCGACGTGCCGGACGGCCGCGACCGCGATACGTGGCACGACCGGCGGAGTGCCACCGACGAGGACGGCGGCCACGACATCTTCAAGATCCAGGGCGGCACGACGCTGGGCAGCTGCTGGCACGCCATCCTGGAGAGGATTCCCTTCGACGGCACGCCCGAGGCGCGGCAGGCGGAGATCGTCGCCGCGTTGGAGAAATACGGCTTCGAGCCGGGGGCGCCTGTCGCGAAGAAGGGCGGTCGCAGCTTCCTGGAGGTCACGGAGGAGATGGTCGCGCGCCTCCTGGCCTGGCCCGTCTGCGGCGCCGACGGCGAACTCTTCAGCCTGAAGGAGATCCCCTGGGGGGACAGGCTGAGCGAGCAGGAGTTCGACTTCGCCTCCGCCAGGGCGCAGAAGAGCACGGGCGCCATCGCGGAAATCCTCCGCCAGGCCTGGGGAGGCGACCCCGCCCATGCCCTCTTCCTCAAGGGGCTTGAGGCGTGGGACAGGCCTATCCCGCAAGGCTACCTGACCGGATTCGTCGATCTCATCTACCGACGGAATGGCTTCTACTACATTGTGGACTGGAAGACCAATGTCCTTGACGGCGACATCGGACACTTCGACGAGGCGGGCCTGCGGAAGGAGATGGCCGCCAAAGGCTATTTCTTCCAATATCTTCTGTACAGCGTCGTCCTCCACAGGCATCTGAAGGCCATGCTGCAGGACGGCTACGACTGGGGGCGCCATTTCGGCGGCGTGCAGTACTTCTTCGTGCGCGGCGTCGTCGACGAGAACGCACGCCCAATCTTCTACGACAGGCCGCCGGAAGCCCTTCTGGACCGCCTGGGGCAGGCCCTCGGCCTGCCGTGAAGCCGGCGGCCGCGCCGACGCATGGCGTGAGGGAGTGAGGGCCGAAGGCGCCTTCCGCCCTTCAGGAATCCGTCCGCGTCCAGCGGCGGAGCTTGTGGAGGGCGGCGGTTTCCAGCTGGCGTATGCGTTCGCTGGAGAGGCCGAAGGAGGCGGCAATCTGCTCCAGCGTCTCGGCGGCATTGCCGTTCAGGCCGAAGCGGCGCACGAGAATCTCCTGCTCCCGTTCGGGCAGCTCTGCCAGCACGCTGGTGAGATAGGAGTGCAGGTTGGCGCTGGCATGGTGGGCGGCGGCCTCGTCGCGGTGCCGGTCGGAGAGCAGCTCCGACCAGTCGCGCTCGTCGCCGCCGAGGGCCTGCAGCGAAATGGGCTGCATGACCATGCGCTGGAGGGCGCGGATGCGCGGCAGCGACATCTGCAGATGGGTCGCCAGCAGTTCGGGCGAGGGGATTTCGCCGTTGGCCTGCAGCAGTTCCTGTTCGGCGCGCCGTATCTTCGAGAGGGTATGCAGGACATAGGGCGGTATCTTGATGGTGCGGCAGTTCACCGCCATCGCACGGATGACCGACTGCCGTATCCAATAGCAGGCGTATGTGCTGAAGCGGTGCCCCCGCTGGTACTCGAAGAGCTCGACGGCGCGGATGAGCCCCATGTTCCCCTCCTGGATGAGGTCGGCGACCTGCATGCGCGTGGTGTTGAAGCTGTGAACCACGTAGATGACCAGCCGCAAATTCCCCTCGACCAGGGCCTTCATCGCCTCCTGCGAGCGCGCCAGCTCCTCCCGCATCTCCTCCCGCAGGCGCCTCTGCGCCTCGACGGCGCTGCGCTCCTTGCCGGCAGACCAGTCCCCGTTGATGAAATAGTCGAAGCACTCGCTGTAGAAGCGCGGCATGATGCGGACGCGTCCGAAATCGCGCAGCGAATCGTAGAGCAGGGCGGAGAGGCCCGTGTTGTAGCCGGAGGGATGCTCGGTGGTGGTTTCGCGGTGCCGCCCCTGGGCGATGGCCGCGGTAAGCCCCGCCTCGTCGTTGAGGATGTGACGGATGACCTGGGCCGTCAGCCGCTGGCGGCCGGAGTCGTCGCCTATGTCGGTCTCGCCGTTGGGCCTGACGTCGATGAATTCGGTCAGGTCGCAGCTGTCCGCGGTGGCCTCAAGCTCCCGCAGCTTGTAGATGAAGACCTGGGGGAAGGAATCGATGATGGCCTCCATCCGCTTCCGCGATTCCGTATACTGTTTGGCCCAGTGCTGCTCCTCCGTCTTGCTCAGGAGCGGCAGATGGCTGATGTCGTTGAGATAGGCCTGGAGCGAGTCCTTGGCGACGGGCGCATACTCCCCCGATGAGGCGCGCCCCGTTGGAAGCGCCCCTTGCTGCGTCTTGGCCGTCTGGCCTGGCTTCCCAGATGTGTCTTTCGATTTGGGCATCAGATGCAGTGGACGCCACAGGCGCCTCTGAATCCGGAGAAGGAACTGTCGTTGGGGAGGGTCTATATGCTGCCGACGGCCCTCTAGGCGCGGCCGCCATGGCCGATGAGGACATCCTGCGGCTGGGCGAAGATGAGCTTGGCGTGCTTGAGCAGCTGGGCGGTGCCGTTGACGACGGAGCGCAGCGGGTCGGGGGCCATGCGGGTGGCCAGCCCCGTGTTCTCCGTGATGAGCTTGTCAAGGCCGCGCAGCATGGAGCCGCCGCCGGCCAGCGTCATGCCGTTGTCCAGCAGGCGGGCCGCCAGTTCGGGGGCGCATGCGTCGATGGTCTTGCGGATGGAGCGGATGATCTCCGCCACCGGCTCGGCCAGGGCCACGCGGATCTCGTCGGAATCGACGGTGACGGCGCGGGGCAGGGCGTCGCCGGTCTGGGCGCAGTCGCGGCCGCCGACCTCCATGGTCAGCTTGTCGGCCAGCGGATAGGCGCTGCCGATGGACAGCTTGATCTCCTCGGCCTTCTTGTCGCTGATCATGAGGTGGTGCGTGTTCTGCATGTACTGGACGATGGCGCGGTCCATGGCGTCGCCGCCGCACTTGAGGCTGTTGCAGGCGGCGATGCCGCCCAGCGAGATGACGGCGACCTCCGTGGTGCCGCCGCCGATGTCCACGATCATGTTGCTGTCGGGCTCCTCGACGGGCAGGCCCGCCCCCAGCGCGGAGGCGAAGGGCTCCTCCACCAGGCGGACGGCGCGCGCGCCGGCCTTCAGCGCGCTCTCCTTCACCGCGCGCTGCCCGACCTCCGTGATGCCCGACGGGACCGCGATGAGCACCCGCGGCTGCATGATCTTGAAGTGGCTCGTGCATTTGCGGATGAAGACGCGCAGCATCTCGTCCGTCACCGCCGCGTCGGCGATCACGCCGTCGCGCATGGGGCGGATGACCTGGATGCGCTCGGGCGTCACGCCGGCCATCTTCTTGGCCTCGTTGCCCACGGCGCGCACCCGCTTGGTGTCGGCGTTGATGGCGACAAAGGAGGGCTCCTCCAGCACCACGCCGTCGGAGGCCGTGCAGACAAGGGTGTTCATGGTGCCCAGGTCGATGCCAATGTCGTTGACGAAGATATTGCGGATGTGATTCCAGAACATGGGGGTCGGTGCTTGGGGTGGGGTGTGCCGGGCCGCCTTCCTGCGCGCGTACGCGGACATGGGCGGTAAACAACGACATAATATATAACTATCTGGCGGATTTGCCCAGGCAAAAAAAAAAGCCGCAGCGCATTTGCCGCGGTTTTTCAGCGATGAAAGGCTGGCTGCCCAACCAGGACTCGAACCTAGACAAACTGAACCAGAATCAGTTGTGCTACCATTACACCATTGGGCAGTTGTAAG
>CACZQQ010000193.1 GCA_902783355.1 uncultured bacterium | reverse complement strand
GTGTGGCGGTATTTCGCGCCGATGGCGACGGCGGGCACCCACGCGGTGTCGAAGGCGTTCTCGTCCAGGAGGCGCAGCTTGACGCCCACCGTGTTCGCCTGGATGTTGTTGTCGCCGTAGTCCCTCGCGTTCACAAGGTTGTACGCGTAGCTGAGCTCCACGCGCTCCGCGACTGTCAAGGAAACGCTGTACGAACTCCACACGATGTTGCTCTCAGGCAGCTTGACGTACCATGCGCCGACCTGCGGCTTCGTGATCCAGTCGACCCCCTCCGCCTTCAGCCCCGACGAATACGCCAGCGGGTTGAAGGCGATGCCGCCCGCCCCATCCAGGCTGTTCAGCGGAACGCCACCATGGGCCGCGCCCGCCAGCGCCAGAACCAGAACCAGAACCGAAAGGAATGCACGCGTCAGATTGTTCTTCTTCATCTTGTCGTCTCCTCTGTTGCTTTGTCCCTCAATCAATACTACCAACATAGTAGTATTTTCTCGTAAACATGCATACTATATATCTAAAAACACGCTTTGCAAATAAAACTACCAAAATATTTATTATTTTATCCGGACAAGACATTCGCTATCTTTTCGGTTGTATTTTCGCCCTCCGGGGCTACATTATGTGGATGACCGGATCCCGACTCTCCCATGCAGAGGAAAGAATGGCGCCATGCAGACCATCGTCTACCAAGTAAAGAACGCGCTTTACGTGAACCTGACCAACCGCTGTCCCTGTGCCTGCCGTTTCTGCCTGAGGCAGAACGCGCCGGGCGTCTACGGCTCGGATTCGCTCTGGCTGGAGCGCGAGCCGACCGTCCAGGAGGTCGTCGACGCCCTGTCGAAATGGCCGCTGGCGCAATATCCGGAGGTCGTCTTCTGCGGCTACGGCGAGCCAACGGAGCGTCTTGACGCTCTCCTCGAGGTCGGCAGGTGGCTGAAGGCGGCCTGTCCGTCGCTTCCAGTCCGCGTCAACACCAACGGGCTGTCGGACCTGATCGCCGGGCAGCCGACGGCCCCGCGCTTCGCGGGCATCGTCGACCGGCTCTCCGTCAGCCTGAACTGCGCGGACGCGGCGGAGTATCTCGACCTCTGCCGCCCGAAGTTCGGGGCGGCCGCCCATCCCGCCATGCTGAAATTCGCGCAGGAGGCGGCGAAATACGTCCCCGAGGTGGTGATGACGATTGTCGGGGAGCCCGTCACCCCGCCGGAGAAGCAGGCGGCCTGCCGCGCCCTGTGCGACCGCCTTGGCCTGCGGCTGCGCATCCGCCCATTCGAGCGGATCCAGTAGCACGGCGGCCGCATCCTCTCTTCGCTTTCACAGAGACCCAGGCAGGAGGCAACGACAAATGGAGATCGTCAAGGAGATTCAGGAGCTGAAGGCGAGGCGGAGCGCGCTGATCCTCGCGCACAACTACACCCTTCCCGAAGTGCAGGACATCGCGGACTTCGTGGGGGATTCGCTGGAGCTGTCCCGCAAGGCGGCGGAGTGCCGCGCGCCCGTGATCGTCTTCTGCGGCGTGCGCTTCATGGCGGAGACGGCCAAGCTGCTCTCGCCTGAGTCCGTCGTGCTCCATCCGAACCCGTTGTCGGGCTGCCCGATGGCGGACATGGCGTCGCCGGAGGCCATCCGCGCCTACCGCGCCAGCCACCCCGACACGCTGGTGGTCGCCTACGTCAACACCACGGCGGCGACCAAGACGGAGGTGGACATCTGCTGCACCAGCGGCAACGCCGAGAGGCTCGTCGCCTCCCTGCCGCCGGACAGGCCGCTGCTCTTCCTGCCGGACGCCAACCTCGGCGCGAACATCGCCGCCAGGCTCGGGCGGAAGATCGCGCTGTGGCCCGGCCGCTGCCCCACGCACCAGAAGATCCTGCCGGAGCACATCACGGAGGCGCGGCAACGCCATCCGGACGCCGTCGTGCTTGTCCATCCGGAGTGCCTTCCCGCCGTGGTGGCGCTGGCGGACCACGCCCTCTCCACGGGCGGCATGCTGCGCTTCGTCCATGAGTCGCCGCGCAAGGAGTTCATCATCGGCACGGAAGGCGGCATCCTGCACCGCATGCGCAAGGAGAACCCCGACAAGCTCTTCCATCCGCTGGAACCCGCCGTCCTCTGCCCGAACATGAAGCGCATCACGCTGGAGAATATCTGGGCCTGCCTCCGCGACATGGCCCCCGCCGTGGAGCTGGACGCGGAGGTCCTCCGCCACGCCCGCGCCCCCATCGACAGGATGCTCGAGGTGCCGTGAGGCGCGCACAAGCGCCCCTCATGGAGAATAGAGCGAAACGATAAAAAAGGCTTTCAGGACGGGGCCGTCCTAGGCCCCGTTCCGAAAGCCGCACGCATAAGCCTCCTACTTATTTGCAGCAGGACGCGCCTTCCTTGCAGCAGGACGCGCCTTCCTTGCAGCAGGTCTGGCAGGACTTGCAGCAGGTCTGGGTGCAGGAGCATCCAACGGCGGAAAGCGCCAAGACGGCCCCGAGGGAGAGGGCAACAAATGCGGACACGAATCTCTTCATGTTTTCTCCTTGTATTGGGTGAGGGATTGGGTATAGACGGGGCATCTACTTCTTTGACACGGCTTCAACGGAGTTGTTCCTAAATATACACCTGTTTCAGTATTTTTCAAGTCTTCTTGAATCCCTAAGTGAAATTCTATTTTTCAATATATTTTCCTATCATG
>CACZQQ010000192.1 GCA_902783355.1 uncultured bacterium | reverse complement strand
TCCGCGCGTCATCGAGTTCGTGGAGACCCTCCCCAAGACCATCGCCGGCAAGATCCGCCGCAACGAGATCCGCGCGCAACAGCAGGAGTGGGAGAGGAGACAGCATGAAGAGCGCATCCATGCGCGAAAATAGCTAACTCCTTGGTAATGAACAGGTTGCTGGATATACGAGATTTGAGCGTCGCCTTCGACACGGACGAGGGCGTCGTCCACGCCGTCAACGGCGTCTCGTTGTCCATCGACGCAGGCGAGCGCGTGGGGCTCGCGGGCGAATCCGGCTGCGGCAAGTCGGTGACCGCGCTCTCCATCCTGCGGCTGACGCCGGGGCGCGTGACCTCCGGCCGCATCCTCTTGGACGGCGAGGACATCCTGTCCATGCCGCTGAAGCGCCTGCGGGAAATCCGCGGCGCCGATGTCGGCTTCGTCTTCCAGGAGCCGATGACGGCGCTGTCGCCGCTGCACCGCGTGGGCGCGCAGCTGGCGGAGACGGTCGCGCTGCACCGCAAGATGGCCGCCGCCGACGTGGAGGCGCTCTGCCTCTCGTGGCTGAAGCGCGTGGGCATCGCGGAGCCGGAGCGCTGCCTGAAGGCCTATCCCTTCGAACTGTCTGGCGGCATGCGCCAGCGCGTCATGATCGCCATGGCCCTCCTGCTGGAGCCCAAGCTCATCATCGCGGACGAGCCGACGACTGCCCTTGACGTCACCATCCAGGCCCAGATTCTGGAGCTGCTGCGCGAGGCGACCGCCGACGGAAGCCGCGCCCTCCTCATGATCACCCACGACCTGGGCGTCATCTGGGAGATGTGCACGCGCGTCGCGGTCATGTACGGCTCCCGCCTCATGGAGGAGGCGCCGCGCGACGAACTCTTCCGAAATCCCCTCCACCCCTACACGCGCGCCCTCCTGGACGCCGTGCCCGCCCGCCAGAAGGATCCGACGCAGGTGAAGGGCATTCCAGGTTCGGTCCCAAGCCTGCTGGCGAAGCCTGTCGGCTGCCCCTTCGCGCCGCGCTGCCCCAAAGCCACTTCCCAATGCCGCGACACCTTGCCGCCATGGCGGCAGGCCGCCGAAGGACATTGGGTAGGGTGTCACAATCTGTCTTCTCCTGTCATAAATCAGCAACCGTCAACATAGGTGAATCGCATGTCAGTAATCGCCTTGAAGAAGTCGAATTGGTTCAGCGGCCGCCGCGGCCCTGTCGTCCTGGCCATCATGGATGGCGTGGGCTATGGCAAATATTCGGAGGGTGACGCCGTGGCGCACGCCTACAAGCCGACGCTGGACTGGTTTCTCGCCAACTGCCTGAACACCAAGTTGAAGGCGCATGGCGTGGCGGTGGGGCTCCCCTCCGACGCGGACATGGGCAACTCCGAAGTGGGGCACAACGCCATGGGCGCGGGGCGCGTCTTCGCGCAGGGCGCCAAGCTGGTCGCCAACTCGATTTCCTCCGGCGAGATGTTCAAGGCGCAGGGCTGGAGCGAGATCTCCGCCAACGTCCTCCAGAACAACTCGACGCTGCACTTCATCGGCCTCTTCTCCGACGGCAACGTCCACTCCCACATCGACCACCTCAAGGCGATGATCGAACACGCGGCGGGGCAGGGCGTCAAGCGCATCCGCGTCCACATCCTGCTGGACGGCCGCGACGTGGGCGAGACCTCCGCGCTGGAGTACGTCGACCCCTTTGAGGAGTTTCTGTCGGGCGTCCGCGCGAAGGGCTGCGACGCGCGCATCGCCTCCGGCGGCGGCCGCATGAAGATCACGATGGACCGCTACAACGCGGACTGGTCCATGGTGGAGCGTGGCTGGAAGACGCACGTCTTGGGCGAGGGGCGCCTCTTCAAGGACGCGCACACCGCCATCGAGACCCTCCGCAACGAGACGCACGCCATCGACCAGGACCTCGGCGCCTTCGTCATCGCTGACGAGGCGGACGCCGCCAGGCCCGCCGGCCCCGTCGCGGACGGCGATTCCGTCGTCTTCTTCAACTTCCGCGGCGACCGCGCCATCGAGATCTCGCAGGCCTTCGAGGGCGGCGACGACTTCACGCACTTCGACCGCGTGCGCGTCCCGAAGGTCTGCTACGCGGGCATGATGCAGTACGACGGCGACCTCAAGCTGCCGAAGCGCTTCCTCGTGAACCCGCCGGCCATCGACCGCACCAGCGGCGAGTACCTCTGCGCCACGGGCGTCAACACATTCGCCTGCTCCGAGACGCAGAAATACGGCCATGTCACCTACTTCTACAACGGCAACAAGTCGGGCTACATCGACAAGGCCCACGAGGAGTATGTGGAGGTCCCCTCCGACATCATCCCCTTCGAGCAGCGGCCCTGGATGAAGGGCGCCCAGATCGCCGACGCCATGGTGGACGCCATCGCCTCCGGCAAGTACCAGCACCTGCGCTGCAACTTCCCCAACGGCGACATGGTCGGCCACACGGGCGTCTACCAGGCCGCCCTCATGGGCGTCGAGGCCGTCGACCTCTGCCTGGGCCGTCTCAAGAAGGCGGTGGACGCCGCCGGCGGCATTCTCGTCATCACCGCCGACCACGGCAACGCCGACGACATGTACGAACATGCCAAGGACGGCTCCGTCAAGCGCGACAAGGCCGGCAACCCGAAGGTCAAGACGAGCCACTCCCTCAATCCCGTGCCCTGCATCATCTACGACCCGCAGTTCAACGGCGAGTACAAGCTCAATCCGCAGGAGGGCCTCGGCATTTCCTCCATCGCCGCCACCATCATCAACCTGCTGGGCTACGAGGCCCCCGAGGACTACGACCCCTCCGTCATCGTCCCCGCCTAATATTAATAGGTATTGTACAGGAGAACCGCCATGAAGAAGATCGTCTTCCCTGCCGAATGGACCTGCGACGAATGGTATGGCTTCACACGCCACACCTTCGAGGTGGACGGATGCAAGGCGTGGGTCGTCGAGCCGCACTATGCGGCGGGCGACGGCCGCTGGAGCTGGTGCACCGTCTGGCCGGAGGCCTTCGTGGAGCGCGTCGGCATAACCGCCCTCCTGGAGCACGGCTTCTACCACGCCCACGTGGACGCCTACAAGACCTCCGCCTCGCCGGAGGGCATCGCCATCATGCGCCATTTCCACGACATTCTCGTCGGCCTCGGCCTCTCCGAGAAGGCGAATCTCATTGGCATGAGCTGGGGCGGCTTCTTCTCGCTGCGCTACGCCGAGGAGAACCCGCAGCATGTCGCCGCCATCTATCTGGACGCGCCCGTCTGCAACGCCGCCGACAGGAACCCCTGCGCCGCAGACCGCCTGGAGATGATCTGCAAGAACTATCGTCTGACGCCCGAACAGCTCGACAAGTCGCCACTGAATCCCATCAATAATCTTAAACCGTTGGTGGACAACAAGATACCGATGATGGTATCCACGGGCGAAGACGACCTGGTCGTTCTTGTGAAGGACAACATCAACATCGTGGAGGCGCGTCTCAAGGAGCTGGGCTACGAGTTCCCGATCATGCGCCGTCCCGCCTGGGGCCACCATCCCCACGGCCGCGACGATGTGAAGTCCCTC
>CACZQQ010000191.1 GCA_902783355.1 uncultured bacterium | reverse complement strand
TGGAACTCGCCGCGCTTCGGCTCGTGCAGGTTCCAGCACATGTAGGTCTCGACGGCGTTCAGGCCGCAGTTGCGCGCCTTCTGGAGGCGGTCGCGCCAGTATTCGGCGGGCACGCGGAAATAGTGGATGGCGCCGGAGACGATCTGGGTCTTCCTGTCGTCGATGTAGATGCCGTCGGGGGCGAAGCGGACGCGCGACATGGGGACTCTCCTGTGGTTGCTGTGGAGTTTCGGAACTTTTAGGTACTATATTCGCCTCCTGTTGGTTTTTCTGTGATTATGTTATCCACGATTTCTGAAAAGGCTCCCGCCTGGGCGGTTGTCGGGGGGCCTCGCGCGAGTAGGGGTGGGGTGGTTGGGCGGGGGTCCCCACCCCCCGCCCAACCGCCCCCTAAGATAGCCCGCCAAAAGTCGTTTCCGCCGAAAATCCCAGACAATCCCGTAAATGCTTATGCTTTTCGCCTTTTTTTTCACCCGCAAAAGCATGGCAGCCCTCTCCCAAAGCCGGAAGCCCCCCGCAAACGCACGTCGCATGTCGAAACCGCGTGTCGCTTGTCGCATGTCGCACGCCCTTGAAACCGCGCATGTCGCATGTCGCATGTCGAAACCGCATGTCGCTTGTCGCATGTCGCGCGTCCTTGAAACCGCGCATGTCGCATGTCGCTTGTCGCATGTCGTGCGTCCTTGAGGGCGCGCATCGCATGTCCTTGATTTCACAACCAGAAACACCCACCTTGCAGTAGGAGCGCACAATGGATAGAATAGACCTGAACGGCGAATGGCAGCTGGATTTCACAGACCCGCGCACGGAAAAAGCGCGTACTATAAAAGCGCAAGTCCCTGGAAATGTAGAAGTTGACCTCATGGCGGCCGAGCCCGGCCTTGACTTCTGGAACTGCGAGAACTGGGAGACCGCCGACACCTTCTGCATGACCTACTGGACCTACAGCCGCTCGTTCGACGTCCCCGCCGACATGGCCGCGCGGGAGCTGGAGCTGGTCTTCGAGGGCATCGACACCGCCGCCGACATCCGCCTCAACGGCGAGAAGATAGGCTATGTCGAGAACATGTTCATCCCGCATGTCTTCAACGTGACGGGCAAGGTGAAGACCGGCGGGAACACGCTGGAGGTGGCCATCAAGCCCGCCGCCGTCGCCAACGCCGAACACCCGTGGAGCGTCGGTGCGAGCCCCCAGTACATGCTCCATGTGGCGGACTCGCTGCGCAAGGCGCGCCACTGCTGGGGGTGGGACAACGCCCCCAAGGTGCCCACGTGCGGTCTCTGGCGCCCCGTCAGCCTGCGCGTCGTCCCGCAGGAGCGCATCGAGGAGGTCTATTGCCATACAGACGAGATTCTGGACGGCGTGGCGTCTATTGGCGTGGACTGGCGTCTCGCCTTGCCTGGGCACGACCATCGCGGCTACACCATGGAGACGCGCATCTCGTTTGGTGATAACTTATTGATTTCCAAGGAGATACGACTTGACGCGACGCGTCGCCGCTCCTATTGCGAGTTCCGTCTGGAGAAGCCGCATCTATGGTGGCCGGCCGGCTATGGCGACCCCGCCCTCCACGACATCGAGCTTGTTTTGCGCAAGGGCGGCGAAATTCGCGCCGTCAAGCGCCTGAAGTTCGGCGTGCGCCTCATCCGTCTGGAGCGCAGCGAGACGACCGACCTGCAGGGGCATGGCGAGTTCCAGTTCTACTGCAACGGCGTCAAGATCTTCGTGCGCGGCACCAACTGGAAGCCGCTGGACGCCTTCCACTCGCGCTCCTCGGCGCGGATCGTGGAGGCGCTGGAGCTGGCGCGCAAATGCCACTGCAACGCGGTGCGCGTCTGGGGCGGCGGCATCTACGAGCCGCACGCCTTCTTCGACTACTGCGACGCCCACGGCCTGCTCGTCTGGCAGGACTTCATGGTCGCCTGCGAATATCCGCCGCGGGACGAGGCCTTCCTGAAGGCGTGCGACGAGGAGGCGCGCTGGCTCATCCGCGAGTTCCGCAACCATCCCTGCATCGCCATCTGGAGCGGCGACAACGAGACCGACTCTGTCTTCTTCTGGGGCAAGCGCATGTCCAATTTCCTGCGCCCCTCCGAAAACCTACTGACGCGCAGGATCCTGCCGGACGCGGTGCGCGACTGCGACCCCAACCGGCAGTTCATGCCGAGCTCGCCCTACCTCTCCGACCAGCTCTTCCACGACGACGACCATGGACGCGGCCAGTACATCAACGACCACGCGCCGGAGCAGCACATCTATCCGCAGTTCACCGCCGCGCAGGACTTCCGCGACTTCTTCCGCAACACGGCCGCCCATTTCTGCAGCGAGACAGGCCCCTTCTACATGAACGCCGTCTCCGAAAGCGCCGACATCGTCGCCCGCGAACTGCCGCGCGTCCGCCGCCTCTGGGACGCCGACTTCGACGGGCGCGACCCGCAGGACCGCCATCAGACAGAGTACTACCTTATTAATTGGATAAAGGCCGTCCGCCGGAACAGCCGCTTCTTCTTCGGAACCGAACCCACGCCCGACGACGTGCAGGGCCTGACCGACTGCACCAACCTCCTCGTCTGCGAAATCTTCAAGTTCGTCATCGAGTTCTTCCGCCAGCACAAGTGGCGCCGCACGGGCGTCATCTGGTGGTCGCTCTGCGACATGTGGCCCATGATGTTCAACTATTCCGTCGCGGACTACCACCTGAAGCCCAAGCGCCCCTATTACTGGATTGCGCGCTCGCAGCAGCCCGTCTGCCTCATGGCGGACGACCACAAGCCCCACGAACTCGTCGTCATCCACGCCGTCAACGACACGCTCCAGGACGCCGAAGGCGACTTCACGCTGGAGGATACTGCCGGCAACGTCCTGCGCAGGGGCCACTACCACGTGCCCGCCAACGGCGTCGCAAAGGCCATGGCCGTCATGCCGGACGACCTTCCGCGCGGCCTCATCGTCATCCGCTGGGGCGACAATGCCTACAACCACTTCGCCAACGGCGAGCCGCCGTGGGACTTCAGGCAATATGTCGCCATGGCCGACGCACTTGAAAAATAGACAATTGTCAACAGAAATGCATATCTGACGACAAAATAGACCAGTTCGGCCATTTACTTCTCTGCCGCGCCGCCTTCGCACGGCAGAGCTGGATTCCCGTACGCCAAGGCGCACGGCGGGTTGAGGAGCTACGGTTCTTGCTGCTTCTCAGCCTCTTCTTTCTGCAGCTTTTCGGCTTCCTTTCTTTGCTTTTCAGCCTCTTCTTTCTGCAGCTTTTCGGCTTCCTTTCTTTGCCTTTCTTCCTCTTCTTTCTGCAGCTTTTCAGCCTTCTTTCTCTGCTTTTCTTCCTCTTTCTGCTTCTTCAGGGCTTCTTTTTGCTGCTTCTTGGCCTGGCGCTTCATGACTTCCAGCTGCTTTTTGATGATGTCAAGCTCCTTCCTCATGAAGAGGAATTTTTGGACGCGCTCCGCGGCGTTGTCGCGGAGGTTGGCGGAGAAGAGGCACCAGGCGTCGGAGTGGAAGGCGTCTTCCCTGAATTCAATCTGCGGGGTCTGCGGCAGGTCGGAGAGGAGAAGGGTTCCCGTCTCCGGGTCGGCGGTGGCGCCGCAGTGCAGCGAGCCGGCCATGTAGGGGGGCAGCTTCGTGTAGAAAGGGCGGAAGCCGACGTTCTGCTCCGGCGTGGCGGGTGTCGAATCCGTGCGCCAGTTCAGCGGGTTGATGGAGTAGCCACCGGGCCGGCCGTAGGTCTCGTCCACGGGCTGGTCCGGCAGGCGCGTGTTGGTGACGGCAATGGCGTTGATGTCGTAGCGTCCCAGGGCGGCCACGGTGTTGCGCTTCTTGAAATCCTGTGCGATGCGCTCCAGCGTCATGCCGGGGAGGCCCTGGAAGTAGGCGATGACGAAGCCGTTGGCGGGGCGGACGTCCTGGCAGCGCTTCATGGCCTCGTAGAGGATGACGGCGCCCTGCTCGTGGCCGATCAGGATGAAGGGGTGCTTGTCCTTGTTGTACCTCTCGATATAGTGCTTCAGCGCGACCTCCGTGTATTGGATCGCGTTCTCCAGCTGGGTTAGCGAGAAGTCGAAGGTGCCGGCCGCGATCGCCTCGGCGTTCTTCGCGAGCAGCCTGCGGTAGGCATCGTGCCCCATCAGGGGGACCTGCGGGGAGAAGACCCTGACGTGCGGCCCGTAGGCTTCGTGGACGGTGCGGTTGACGTAGTGAAGGAGGCCGCCGGCGAGGGCGGCCTGCGACCAGTCCGTGAAGCCGCTGACGCCGCCCTGGAACTGGCTGGGGGGGAGGTAGAAGGCGTCGTAGTCCGCGAAGAAGACGGGCGTGTCGTTCTGGCAGAGGGTCCAGTTGGCCTGGTCGTCGTAGAAGGTAGGTTTACTGAAGATGCCGCATCCAGTGCAGAGCATCAGCAGGGCGCATCCGGCAAGAAGCGTTTTCAGTAGCTTGGGCATTGTGTGAAATCTCCCTTTGGGCGCATTTAATCCTTGTTCACGCGCGTAATTTAAACCTTTTTCAATGTATTGCCGCTTGCGTCGCGAGTTTTGGGACGGGAACGCAGAGAAATGGATTATAGTACACCACCTTCCAAAGGCGGCCCCCGACGGGGCGGACGGGATGTCTTCGAGAGGACGACGCATGCTGACACTTGACACAAACGATTCCATGCAGATGGTTCTGGGCACGCAGCGCTACCGGGTGCTGATTGTGAGCCAGAACCCTTTGATCTGCTTCTCATTGCAGAATATCTTCAGCGATTCCGACATCTCCGTCACGACGGCCACGTCGCGGGAAGCGGGCGCAGAACAGCTCCGGAAGCAGAAGTTCGACGCCGTCATCTCCGAGGTGTGCTCGGACGTCGACGAGGGCCTTCTCTTCAGACAGACAGTCCGCCTCCTGGACGAGATGCTCCCCATCCTCTTTGTGACGCCCGTCATCTACTGGTCGGACGTCAAGCTGCTCGACCGTGTCGTCGAAGACCCGCACTCCTACTATATTCCGGAGAACGCGGACCGCGTCTTCATGCTGGCCAAGCTCAAGCAGGTCGTCAACTCCTACCAGGCGGAGAAGGCGCTGGAGACCCTGAAGAGCCGGATCACACGCAACTGGTATCTGGCCAGCCTCCTGCAGCACGCCATGCTGCCCCCCTGGGTCTACTTCTGCGACAGCTACGAGTTCAGCTACCTCTACCGCCCCTTCACCCGCGTCAGCGGCGACCTCTTCGAATGGCTGCCCCTGGACGCGGACAGGGCGCTCTTCATCTTCGGCGACGTGTCGGGGCATGGCACGCACTCCGCCCTGGCCATGTCGGCCGTGCAGGCCTTCCTGAAGCAGATCGTCCTCGGCGACAAGGAGAAGGCGCGCCATCCCTGCGTCATCGCCACGGAAATCAACGACTTCTTCTGCAACCACCTGCACAACATCGTGTACATGAGCACGCTCATCGCCTACGTCGACTTCAAGAAGAACTACTTCTGCTATCAGAACGCAGGCTACATGGACATCATCTGCGTGGAAGGGACGACAGGGGAGGTCATCGACGTCAACCCCGACAGGAAGGGGAATCTTCCCCTGGGCATGGTCAAGGACGCCGTCTACACGGCGGATGACGACGTGGAGTACCATTTCACCGACTCCACCGCCTTCCTCTTCTTCTCCGACGGCCTGATGGACCTCTCAAAGGACAGGGAGGGCGACCGCTACGTGGACATGGACACCTTCCGGAAGCTGGTCTCCTTCCTGGTGGTTGAGGCGCAGAAGGAGGAGAAGGCCATCGCGATCCCCTTCCACTGCTACCACAAGCTGAAGCAGTTCGGCTACACCCATCCGCAGGACGACATCTCCATGGTCTTGCTGCGCAAGCCGTTGCATCTTAAGAAGGAGGACATCTTCGCCTGTCGCGTGCCGGCGGACAACAAGTCGGTGGATCAGATCTGCGAGAGGGCGTCGCATTTCGTGGAGCAGTACTACAATGACGAGAGGCTTTCGGTGAACGCGGAGCTGCTTCTGGGCGAGTACCTGACGAACATCGTCATGCACGGGCTCAACGAATACGAGAAGCTCAACGAGTACATCGCCGTCAAGCTGTGCGCCGGCGACGAGGGGCTCCGCATCATCATCTGGGACCACGGCAAGGAGTGGAACGGCCTTCTCATCGCCCCGCAGCAGGCCGAGACGACCCTGGACAAGCTCAACGACGTCATGTCGGAGTCCGGTCGCGGCCTGCCCATCATCAGCAAGATCGCCAGCCGCGTCAGCCGCCAGCGCTTCAGCAACCTCAACGAGACCGTCTTCGTCATCCCGTGCCACAAGGAGGGGAAATAGGCCGTCGGCAGGACATGGCAAAGGTGGAAAAAATATTGCAAAACGCTTCAAAACTCGTAAAATAGTATATATTTCGCCGTTTCCGCTTTTTTGGACGGGAGCTCTCATCCCTGCTCCTGCGTTTCCATGGGATGTGCGGGAAAACCGGCCGCGGCAGGATAGGGAAAATGAACAGGAAACTAAAGAAATTTTTGATAGGGCTGTGCCTCCTGGTGGTCCTGTGCCCCTTCACGATCATCGGCTTCGAGGCGTTGCGGCACATGCGCCGCAACGCCCGCTTCGTTCACCGCTATGAGGAGGGCGTCGAGCTGCTGAAGCAGAATCAGCTGGCCAAGGCAAAGCAGGCCTTTACCGAGTGCCTCCAGCATGACAAGCACCATCAGGACGCCATCGTCCATCTGGCGGAGATCGCCGAACGCCAGAAGGAATACCGCCAGGCCATCCGCCTGTGGAGAAACGCGAGCCGGCTGGAGCCCGCCAGCGAACACTACAAGCGGCGCCTGCTGGAATGCTCCCTGCTTGCCCGCGATTTCGCCGGTGCGCTGCAGCTGCTCCAGGCGCTTCCGCCGGCCAAGAGGGCCGAGCCCGAGCACGAAGTGCAGCGCATCTTCTGCGATATGGCACAGGGGCATTTCCTGCGCGCTCTGGAGGCCATGCAGGCCTTCATGGAAACCAGCCCGACATATAAGAGCGACCTGCGGACATACTTGGAAATCACATTGGAGCTCCCCGAGAAGCGTTCCCTTGAGGAGGTCCGCCAGGCCTACGAGGCGTTGCTGGAGGGCACTTCGTCGCTCGTCGTGCAGTATGAGACGCTTCAGGCGCTGGCGTCGGTGCAGCTGCTGACGGTGCCAGCGGGAGATGAAGCCGCCCGCGCCGCCCACACCGACGAGGCCGTCCGGCTTCTGAAGCGCGCCGCCGAGCTGAATCCCCAGTGCGGCCATGCCGCCCTCGGCGCCTTCCTTTTCCAGCGCAACCGCTGGGAGGAGTGCGCCCGGTCCTACGAGCAGGCCATGCCGTACGGACTGATGCTGAGGGACACCGTCTACTATGGCGACACCCTTCTGCGCCTGGGGCGCATTGACGACTTGCGCGCCCTTTCGCAGAACTTCCTGCGCGGTTCGCGGACGGTGCTTCAGGTCGGCTATTACCTGGAGGCGCTTCTGGCCTACAACGACCGTGATGCCAAGACGTTGGTGACGAGGATCAGGCACACGGGGAATGTCTCCCATTTCACCAGGACGGGCATCATGCTCAATGTCATCGCGGCCCTGCATGACGAGGCGCTGGCGTCGCTCGTGCACCTGGCCTCGGAAATCGCCTATCGGCCGCAGCTGCGGGGGCTTCTGCCGGTCGTCCGCGAACTGTCCCAGGGGATTCTCGAGAAGGCCTATCATGAGCGGCGCTTTTCGGAAGCCGCGCCGCTGGCCGCCATCTTGCCGGCACTTAAGCGGGATACGCCGGACAGGCTGCTCCTTGGCCTCCGCCTCCATGCCACCTCGGCGACGGCGGCGTCCGGCGAGGCGCTCTTCACGGAGATGCTGCGCCTTGATCCGAACGACTTCGAGGCGCTGGAGTTCGGGGCGCGCTTCTACCTTCTCCACATGCAGCCCGACCTCGCCGTGTCGTTTGCGGAGCGGGCCCTCGCCCAGCCCGCAGGCGTGGGGGCGACGCTTGGGCTGAATGTCGTCCGCAACACGGCTCTGGAGGCACGCGGCCACGTCGACGAGGCCGAGCGCCACTGGCGGGAGCTGCAGCATTCGCCTGAAGGCGGCTTCGTCAGCGCGGAGTACTGGCTGCTCTTCTGCCTGCGCCATGTGCAGGACAAGCCCGGCTACATGGAGGAGTTCCTGGCGGCCGTCGCCACGGCGGAGGGGCCTGAAAAGAAACTCGCCTCCATTCCCGCGCTGGTCGCCATGCGGCGCCAGCCGCCGGAGGAAATCCGCGCGCAGGCCGTGCCGGCCATTGACAAGTTGCTGAAGGAGAAGTTCCTTGACCCGAAACGGCAGCCGGATGCGCAGGTGCTCTTCGAGCTGGCCTTGGTACTGGGCGCCGGCGGCGAAGTGCAGAAGGCCATCGACCTTTTCCTCGCCCTCCACGACACCCTGCCGAATTCGCCCCTGGCGGCCATGAATATTTCTGAACTCTATGCAGTTCAAGGAGATAATGAGAATGCAATGAAGTATGCAAGGGAAGCCTACGTGGCCAATACGGACCAGCCGCAGGTTGTCTTCTGCTATGCGAAGCGTCTCCGCGAGCAGGGCAAGTGGGCGCAGCTGTGCCAGCTGGTGGAGCCATGGGAGACGAATGCCGTCTATGGCGAGCAGGCGCGGCGCTTCCTGGACGAGGCGCTGAAGGCCGCCGAACTCGAAAAAGCGGCCGCTGAAAAGGAAAAGCCGAAGAAGCTGGAAAGGCCGGATAGGCCGGACAGGGGGCAAAAGTAATTTCAAATGCTTTGTTGCCAATGAAATACAAAGATTCTGTCGCCTGACGGGTTGCATTCTATGGAAATGGAGGGGAAAAAAGCGGAAGCTCCAGGCCGTGCGTCAATGGCGGCGGTCTTCGCGCTGGCCGCCGCACTGCTGCTTGGAACCTGCCTCTGCCTGCGGCGCGCGGCATCCGCGACGGAGGCCGTGCCGATGATTCTTCTGGGGGTGGCCTCATGCTTCTTTACGCTGAAGCGGTGCCACCAGGAGGAAAGCCATCCGCGGCTGCGGCGCATCCTGCCGTGGCTGACCGCCGCATTGGGCATCCTTCTTCTGGCGTTGTCCAACCTTGTGGACGGGCAGTTCCGGCTCCTCTGGCTGGGTGGACTCTTCTTCCTGGCATGGGCCGTCGTCTTCTGGAACCTTACGCCGAAAGCCGCCGCGCGCTGCTGGTTCCCGCTGGCCATCTCGCTGCTGGTCCTGCCGTTCCATGAGACGCTCATGCTGAGCTGCAGCCAGCCCTTCAGGCTTGCCAGCGCCATCATGGCCGAATTCTGCCTTCGGCTCTTCAACTGCCCCATCGTCCGCGACGGCACCTCGCTGATGGTAGGCGACCATGCCATCGTGATCACCTACGCCTGCAGCGGCATTGACCAGCTATTTGTCTTGTCCCTGGTGGGATACGTCATCGTCCAGACAGTCCACCGCCGCACGCTCCACAAGGTTCTGCACTTCCTGCTGATCCTGCCTATTATCATCTATGTGAACACGTTGCGCCTTGTCGTTACCATCGTGCTGTTCAACATTCTGGGGGAGCGCGTGTTGCAGGGGGCCTGGCATGATGGCCTGGGCTACGCCATGGTCGTCCTGTGCGCTGCCATCTTCTGGTATGCGCCGCAGCTTGTCATCTTATTGACGCCCAAAGAGAAGGATTCCAAAGAAAAATGACTGTCCGAAAGGCGTCCATCTTGGATCTTCTGCCGCTGGCTGGCCTTCTGCCGTTGCTGGCGGACTTTCCGTATCTGGTTGCCACGTTGGGAAATTCGCCCGTGGACCGTTTCAACTGGGTGCTTCTTCTGGCGGCGCTTCTGGCAGGCGTCACGGGGCATTTCCTGCTGCCCGCCAAATGCCGCGGAATTGTCTTTGAGGCGCGCGCCCTCTGGGTGGTGGCTGCAGGCGTGCTGCTTCTGCCATTAGCCCTCTTCCTGCGCATCCACGCCGCCTGCCAGGTTGCCGCCGTCCTGCTGACGTGGGGACTGGCGTGGCTTGTCCATGGATGGAAGTATGCATGGAAATTTTTGCCGCTGACGATATTGTGGCTTCTCGGCATCACGGGGGCGCTCCTCTGGCTGGAGTACCTCTTCGGGCGCTCCTTGCCCATCAACAAAGGCGTCCAGCTACTGCTTGGCGGCCTGTGCGGCCTGTGGTGGCTGGTCCAGCTGCGTTGGGAGTACTGTCCGCCCGTGTCCAGTCTGCTCTTCGCCCTGCTTGTCATGGGCGGCCTATGGCTGGCCATGCTGCCGCCAGGCAAATCCTCCACGGCGGCGCCATGCGTCCTGACGCCCGGGCCCGACGCCTTCCCGCACTTTCTTGGACGGGAGATTCCGCTCTCCGACGGTGACCGCCGCTTCTTCGCCAAATGCCGTTGCAGCCGTTGGTGCTTCGCCTCGGAGGAACAACCTGAAATGGCGGCTGAACTTCTTGCAGTGGAAGAAATAAGAGATGTGCACGCCATCCATTCCGCGCGTTATTGTCTGCGTATGGGTGGCTATCGCTTCCTGAAGACGGCAGTGCGAAACGTCGCCCCTGACGGGGCCCCCCCTCTTTTCGTCGAGGAGTTCAGCCTTATGAACGCCCGCGGAAAGCCTCTCTACGGGTGGGTCTGGTATTCAAATACGTCGTTTTCGACCCCCTCGTATGTGCTCTTCCGGCTCAAATGGCGTCTGGCGCCTCAGGACTGGCACGCATACCAACTCTTTGTCGAGGAAGGCGATGCCGACAAGGGGTGCAGGCTCCTGCAAGACTTCCTCTTCTGATGCAAGGGGGAATTACCCCCTCCATCGCGGCATGCCTCAAAAAAAATGAGGCTGGATACCCTATTATCCTATTGTAAAATCGTAAAATG
>CACZQQ010000190.1 GCA_902783355.1 uncultured bacterium | reverse complement strand
GGCACGACGACGCCCGGGACCTCCTTCTTCATGAAGATGGCGTTTCTATAACTTGCGAAGGGCCAGACACCTGCGATGACAGGGCACCCCAGCGGCTTGGCGCGCTTGATGAAGGCCTTGAAGACCGCCGCGTCGAAGACGGGCTGCGTGATGATGAACTCCGCGCCCGCCTCCACTTTCTGGGCGAGGCGCCGGAACTCGCGCTCCTGGTCGATGGCGTTCGGGTCGGCGCCCGCGCCCGCCAGAATCGCCGTCTTCACATCGGGCCCCAGGGGGAAGCCGCCGATGTCGACGCCGCGGTTCAAACGGCTCTGCAGCTTCAGCATGCCGATCGAATCGACGTCGAAGACGCCTGAACTGAAGGGATAGTCGCCCAGCTTGGGCGGGTCGCCCGTGATGAAGAGGATGTTGCGCAGGTTCTTGGCCATGCAGCCTAAGATCATGGATTGCAAGCTGATGAGGTTCCTGTCGCGGCAGCAGCAGTGGACGACGGTCTCGATGCCTACCTTCTCCTGGATCTCGATGGCGGTGACGATCTGCGAGAGACGGCAGCCCGCGCGCGGCCCGTCCGGCAGGTTGATGGCGTCGAAGCCCGCGTCGCGGATCTTCTGCGCCTTGGCCAGCGTCTCCGTCAAATCATAGCCCTTCGGCGGCAGCATCTCGATGAACTTGACCCATTTGCCCTCCGCCAGCTTGCGCCCGAGCGGCGACTTCTCGCCTGTCGGCACGGGCGCCAGTTCGGGGGCGGGCGCCTTCTGCGCCGTGGCGGCGAAGACGGCCGCATGCTCCGTGCGCGCCAGCGGCTTGAGCGACCGCGCCAGGTCGGCGATGTGCTCGGGCCCGATGCCGCAGCAGCCGCCCACCGCGCGAGCCCCCAGCTGCGTGTAGCGCAGGGCGTAGGTGGTGAAGTATTCGGGAGTCGTCATGGACATGAAGCGGTTGTCCACGCGGCGCGGCACGCCCGCGCCCGGCTGCACCACCAGCGGCCACGGCACGCGCGCGCGCACTTTCTGCAAGGCCTCCAGCGTCGTCTCGGGGCCGGCGCCGCAGTTGAGGCCGAAGGCCGCCGGCGAGAAGCCCGCCAGCGCGGCCAGAATGTCGTCCAGGCCGCTGCCGTCGGCGAGATGCGCCTCTGCGTCGAAGGTGAAGCTGGGCATCCACGCGAGGGCGCTGTCGTCCTGCGGGGGCAGGGCGGCCAAGGCGCGCTTCAGTTCGGCCAGGTTGCTGATGGTCTCGAAGAGGATGAAGTCGGCGCCGGAAGAGTCCAGCGCGGCGAAGTGCGTCTTCAGCGCGGCGACGGCGGCCGCCTCCTGCTCCACGGCTGCGTCCATGGGGCCGATGGAGCCGGCGACGAGAACCTCCCGCGTCTCGCGCACCTTGTCGGCGGCCTCGCGCGCCAGCACGACGGCGGCGCGGTTGATGTTTGCCATGCGGTCGGCCAGACCGAAGGCCGCCAGTTTTATCGCATTGGCGTTGTAGGAGTTGGCAGTCAGAACGTCGCAACCGGCCTGCAGATAGGCCTCGTGGATGGCGGAGACCGCCTTCGGCGCGGTGAGAACAAGCCCCTCGTAGGAGGTGTTGATGAAGAAGTTCCTGCGGTACAGCTCGGTGCCGATGGCGCCGTCGAAGACGAGGATCTGCTTTTGGAGTTTCGCCTGGAGGTCGGTGCGTTTCATGACATGGAAAGGAAATAGGGTGTTTTTCGGCTTTTACATAATTTAATCGCGGAAACGGGGGGCACAAGTGGGTTTGTTCGCAGGAAAACCCGCGTACGCGCGTTAAAGTACGCGACATGGCAGACCTGAGTGTAAAATTGAAGGGCTTTTCCCTGCGCAATCCGATCGTGGCGGCCTCCGGCACCTTCGGCTACGGCGAAGAGTACGCCGGCCTGGTCCCCTTCGAGGAGATCGGGGCCATCACGGTCAAGGGCGTCTCGCCGCGCCCCTCCGACGGCAATCCCATGCCGCGGACGGCGGAGGTCTTCGGCGGCATGCTCAACGCCATCGGCCTCCAGAACCCAGGCATCGACAAGTTCATCGCCAACGCCCACTACCTGCCTTTCCTGCGGACGCTGCCCTGTCCGGTCATCGTCAACATCTGGGGCACCTCCATCGAGGAGTACGGCGAGGTCGCCGCGCGGCTGGAGGCCGAGAAAAAGGGCATCGCCGCCCTCGAAATCAACATCTCCTGTCCCAACGTCCACGCCGGCGGCATCGCCTTCGGGACGGATCCCGCCAAGGCGGCCGAGGTCGTCCGCACCGTCCGCCGCAAGACCACGCTGCCGCTGGTCACCAAGCTCTCCCCCAACGTGACGCGCATCGCCGACTTCGCGGTGGCCGCGCGGGACGCGGGCAGCGACATGCTCTCCCTCGTCAACACCTTCACGGGGCTTTCCATCGACATCGAGCGGCGCCGCAGCCGCATCGCCAATTTCACGGGCGGCTACTCGGGCCCCGGCATCAAGCCCATCGCCGTCCGCATGGTCCACGAGGTGCACCGCGCCGTGCCGGAGGTGCCGCTCATCGGCATGGGCGGCGTCCGCAGCGCCGAGGACGCCATCGAGTTCATCATGGCGGGCGCCACCGCCGTGGGCGTGGGCACCGCCATCTTTGCCAACCCGCGCTGCCTCGTGGAAATCCCGCGCCAGATGGCCGCGTGGATGGACGCGCACGGCGTCGCCTCCCTCGCCGAAATCACGGGCATTGTGTGACGGACGCCATGCGCTTCGAGAACGTTGAAATCCTGGCCGTCAGCCATGTGGCGCCGCCCGTGGCGATGACCTCCGCGCAGGTGGAGGAGGCGCTCCGCCCGCTCTATGAGCGGCTGCATCTGCCGGAGGGCCGCCTTGAACTGATGACCGGCATCCGCGAACGGCGCCTCTGGTGGCAGGGGACGCTGCCCAGCGACGGCGCCGTCCTCGCGGGCAAGGCCGCCATCGCGCAGGCCGGAATCTCCCGCGCGGCCATCCGGCAGCTCATTTTCTGCGGCGTCTCGCATGATTTCACGGAGCCGGCCACCGCCGCCGCCGTCGCCGCAAAGCTGCTTCCAGGCCAGGAGATCGTGAACTACGACATTTCGAATGCCTGCCTGGGCGTGGCCACGGGCATGGTGGCGCTCGCGCAGCAGATCGAGGCGGGGCAGCTGGAGTGCGGCATCGCCGTCACGGGCGAGAACGGCTGGCCGTTGGTCGCCAACACCATCGAACGCCTCAACGGCGACCTGTCGCAGACGCGCCAGAGCATCAAGGACCAGTTCGCCTCGCTGACCATCGGAAGCGCCGCCGCCGCCGTCATCCTCGGCCGCCTCGGCCACTTCGGCGCGGGACGCCATCTGCTTCGCCACGCCGTGACCGCCTCCGACTGCCGCGCCAGCGTCCTCTGCCAAGGCGAATCCGGCGGCGCCATGACGGACGGCAGCCGCCCCGTCATGAAGACCGACTCCCACGAGCTGATGGTGCAGGGCATCGCGGTCGCGCAGCGCATGTGGCGGCGCCTCTGCGAGGAGACCGGCTGGGGGCAGGGCGCCTCGCGGCCCGACATCGTCTGCGGCCACCAGGTCGGCAAGGTCCATCGCGACGGCCTCTTCCAGGCGCTTGGGCTTCCCGTCGAGCTCGACTTCCCCACCTTCCCCGAATTCGGCAACTGCGGCTCCGCCTCGCTGCCCCTGACGGTCTCGCTGGCGGCGGAGCGCGGCGCCCTCAAGGCGGGCATGAGCCTCGCCATGCTTGGCATCGGCAGCGGCATCAACGCCGCCGGAATGGACATCCTCTGGTAGGACGGGAGCAGGCGCATGCGCGAGATGTTCTGCCAGAAATCCAAGTACGTCGAGACGGTCCGTCTGGCCGTGCCGCTGATCCTCGCGAACGCCGGCGTGACCATCATGCAGTTCGTGGACGGCGTCTTCCTGGCGCGCCACTCCCCCATGGAACTGGCGGCCGCCGGCAGCGGCGGCATGTTCGCCTGGCTCTGCATCGCCGCCATCTGCGGAACCGTCTCCTACACAAGCCAGATGGTCTCCAACCTCTACGGCGCGGGGAAGATGGAGCGCATCGGGGCGGCCGTCTGGCAGGGAGTCTACCTCGCGCTCATCGGCGGCCTCGTCACCGTCACGATCAGCCTCTTCAGCGGTCCCATCTTCCACGCCTTCGGCCACGAGGCCGCCCTCGTCGCCAAGGAGGCCACCTACCTGCGCATCAGTCTCGGCGGCGCCGTCTTCTTCCTGACGCAGTGCGCCCTCACGGGCTTCTTCTCGGGGCGCGGCGACAACATGCGCCTCATGCTGGCTCAGGTCGCCGGACAGCTCTTCAACATCGTCGGCGACTACCTCCTCATCTTCGGCAAGTTCGGCTTCCCTGAATGGGGCATCGGCGGCGCTGCGCTGGCCACCGTCGGCGGCTCCGTGGTGACCTGCGCCGTCCTGATCGCCATGATGCTGACGCGCCGCAACCGACGCGCCTACGCCACGCTGAGGGCCTGGCGGGTCGACATCGGCCTCATCCGGCGCCTCTGCGCCTTCGGGCTGCCCAGCGGCGCCTCCTACGTCGCCGACGCCCTCATGTGGACCTTCTTCGTGATGCTCATGGGGCATGTCGGCACGGCGGAGCTGGCGGCGACCACCATCTGCTTCCGCATGAACTCCATCGCCCTCATGCCTGTCTTCGGCATAGGGCACGCCATCGGCACGCTGGTCGGCCAGTGCCACGGGCGCGGCGACGACGCGGAGGCCATGCGCTACACGGGCCACGGCGCCGTCCTCTGCTTCGCGTGGATGATGCTGGCCGCCTCGACCTACGTCCTCTTCCCCGGCTTCTACACGGGCATCTTCGTGAAGGAGGGGCTTGAGGACGGCGCGCGCGTGGTGGCGCTTGTGCACGTCTTCATCCGCTTCGTCGCGCTCTACTGCACGATGGACTCGCTGAACGTCTCCCTCTGCTCCGCCTTGAACGCCGTGGGCGACACCGCCTTCTACTTCAAGGTCATGGCCTCCGCCAGCGTCTGCTGCATCCTGGCCCTCGTCGGCCTCATGGCGGCGGGCTTCTCCAACGCCTGCCTCGTCTGGAGCTTCGTCACCTTCTACGTCATGATCCTCCCCCTCTTCTGGTTCGCCCGCCTGCGCGGCGGCCGCTGGAAGGGCAGGATCGTCGGGTAGAATTGCATAACTAACTGAAAATAAATAGGATAGGATAAAATGGCACTGACGCTCATACAGAAGATCCTCAAGGAACACCTTGTGGCGGGGGAACTCGTCGCCGGCACTGAAATCCAGATCAAGATCGACCAGACCCTCTGCCAGGACGCCACTGGCACGATGGCCTTCCTGGAGCTGGAGGCCATGGGCGTCCCGCGCGTCAAGACCGAACTCTCCATCCAATATGTGGACCACAACACCAACCAGATGGGGCCTGAGAACGCCAACGACCATCTCTACCTGCAGAGCATCTGCGCCGCGAAGGGCGTCCGCTACTCCCGCGCCGGCAACGGCATCTGCCACCAGGTCCATCTGGAGCGCTTCGGCGTGCCCGGCAAGACGCTGCTCGGCTCCGATTCGCACACGCCCACGGGCGGCGGCATCGGCATGCTCGCCATCGGCGCCGGCGGCCTCGACGTGGCGCGCGCCATGGCGGGAATCCCCTTCAAGCTGACCTGCCCGAAATGCATCGGCATCCGCCTCTCCGGCCGCCTCTCCCCCTGGGTCGGCGCCAAGGACGTCATCCTCAAGGTGCTGGAAATCCTGTCGAGCAAGGGCAATGTCGGCACCGCGGTGGAGTACTTCGGCGACGGCGTCAAGACCTTGAGCGTGCCCGAGCGCGCCACCATCACCAACATGGGCGCGGAACTGGGCGTGACCTCCTCCGTCTTCCCCTCCGACGAGGCGACGCGCGAGTTCCTCTGCGCCGAAGGACGCGGCGACGCATGGCGGCCGCTGGCCGCCGACGAGAGCGCCGTCTACGACCGCGTCATCGACATCGACCTGGGCGCGCTCGTGCCGCTGGCGGCCTGCCCCTCGAACCCCGCCAACGTCAAGACGGTCGCCGACTGCGCCGGCCTGAAGGTCTCACAGGTCCTCATCGGCTCCTGCACCAACAGCTCCCTCAAGGACCTGCGCCTCGTCGCCGCCATGCTCGACGGGCGCCATGTCTCCCCCGACGTCTCCGTCGGCATCGCCCCCGGCAGCAAACAGGTCCTCATGATGTTGGCGCAGGACGGCTCGCTTTCGAAGCTCATCGCGGCTGGCTGCCGTATTCTGGAGAGCGCGTGCGGCCCTTGCATCGGCATGGGCTTCAGCCCCGCCTCCGGCACGGTCAGCGTCCGCACATTCAACCGCAACTTCTTGAACCGCACCGGCACAAAGAACGACCAGTGCTATCTGGTCAGTCCTGCCACCGCCGCCGCGACCGCCCTCACGGGCGCCCTCTGCGACCCGCGCGAGGCCGCAAAGCGCTTCGGCCTCGCTGAACCCCTCTGGCGGATGCCCGAAAAGTTCCTCGTGGACGACAGCATGGTGCTGCTGCCGCCCGAAGAGGGGACGCCCGTCGAAATCGTCCGCAAGGAGACCATCGGCGAACCGCCCCATGCGACGCCCGTCCCCGACACCCTTGACGGACAGATCGTCATCAAGGTGGGCGACCGCATCACCACGGACCACATCATGCCGGCGGGCGCCAACCTCAAGTTCCGCAGCAACATCCCGCGCTACGCGCAGGTCGTCTTCGACTGCTTCAACCAGCCCGGCCAGCCGACCTTCGCCGAACGCTGCATCGCGCTGAGGGACGCCGGCAAGGCGGCCGTCATCCTGGCAGGCGATTCCTACGGCCAGGGCTCCAGCCGCGAGCACGCCGCCATCTGCCCCATGTGGCTGGGCGTCCGTGCCGTCATCGCGCGCGCCATCGAGCGCATCCACGCCGCCAACCTGGTCAATTTCGGCATCGTCCCCCTGAACTACGACAATGCAGGCGTTTACGAGGCTGCGGAGCAGGGCGACCGCATCGTCATCGAGGGACTCCGCGCGCAGCTGGC
>CACZQQ010000189.1 GCA_902783355.1 uncultured bacterium | reverse complement strand
CGACGGTCTCATGATCGAGGTGCACAACGACCCGCCGCATGCCCTCTGCGACGGCCCCCAGTCCCTGCGCCCCGAGGCCTTCGCGGCCCTCGCGAAGCGCGTCAAGGCCCTCCGCGGCTTCATTACAAGCGAGGCGATGGCATGAAGATAGGCATCATCGGGCTGGGGCTCATCGGCGGCTCCATGGCCAAGACCATCAAGGTGCGCACGGACCACACGGTGCTGGGGCGGGACAAGTCGCCGCAGGTCGTGCAGCGCGCCCGCCTCATCGGCGCCATCGACGGCGAGCTGGACGACGAAGCGTTGCCCGCCTGCGACATGGTGCTGCTGGCGCTCTATCCGGAGGCCATCGTGGAGACGCTAGAGGCGCTGGCGCCGCGCTTCGGCCGCCAGTGCGTCGTCATCGACTGCGGCGGCATCAAGACGGAGATCTGCCGTCGGGGCAGGGCGCTCGCGAAGCGCCACGGCTGGAGCTTCATCGGCGGCCATCCCATGGCGGGCATCGAGAAGTCGGGCTTCGCCGCCGCCCGCCAGACCCTCTTCGCCAAGGCGAGCATGATCCTTGCGCCCGACCCGCGCCACGTCGACCTCGACCTGCTGGCGCGCGTCAAGCGCTTCTTCCTCGACTTGGGCTTCGGCTCCATCAAGATAACCACGCCGGAGGAGCACGACCGCGTCATCGCCTACACCTCGCAGCTGGCGCACGTCCTCTCCAGCGCCTACATCAAGAGTCCGACGGCGTTGGACCACGTCGGCTTCTCCGCAGGCAGCTTCCGCGACATGACGCGCGTGGCCACCCTCGTGCCCGAGATGTGGGCGCAGCTCTTCCTGCAGAACAAGGGGCCGCTCCTGCAGGAGATCGACGGCCTCGTCGCGCACTTGCAGGCCTACCGCGACGCGCTGGCCGCGGAGGACCGCGTCCGTCTGGAGACGCTTCTGGCGGAGGGGCGCGACATGAAGGAGCGCTCCAACGCGCTTGAGGCGGCGGCGGAAAAGCCATAGGAGGCGACCATGCAGAGCATCACCGTCCATGTCAATCCCCCGTACAATATAATAATAAGGAATAAGGGGCTTGGGCTTGCGGGGGAGGCGCTTGCGCCGTTGCAGCCGCAGGGGGCCGTCGCGGTCCTCTCCGACAGCACGGTGGCGGCGCTGCACTATCCCGCGCTGGAGGCCTCCCTCAAGGCGGCGGGCTATGCGCCGCGCCTGATGACCTTTCCTGCGGGCGAGGCCTCCAAGACGCTGGAGACCTGCGCGGCCGTGTTGGACTTTCTTGCAGGCAACCATTTCACGCGCAGTGACTTGCTGATTGCCCTCGGCGGCGGCGTCACGGGCGACCTCGGCGGCTTTGCCGCCGCTATCTATCTGCGCGGCATCCGTTTCGTGCAGATTCCGACGACGCTTCTGGCGATGGTGGACTCCTCCGTCGGCGGCAAGACGGGCGTGGATCTGCCCTCCGGCAAGAACTTGGCGGGCGCCTTCCACCAGCCCTCCCTCGTCCTCTGCGACCCCGAATTGACCGCCACCCTGCCGCCGGAGACGCTGGCCGCCGGCGCCGCGGAGGCCATCAAGAGCGGCCTTCTGGGGGACGCGGCCCTCTTCGAGATGCTTTCGCGGCCGGATTGGCGCGACCGTCTGGCGGAGGTCATCGCGCGCGCCGTCGCCCTCAAGGCGCGCATCGTCGAGGCGGACGAGTTCGACCGCGGCGAGCGGCAGAAGCTGAATTTGGGGCACACGCTGGCGCACGCCATCGAGAAGGCCACGGGCTACGCCGTCGCGCATGGCCAGGCGGTGGCGATGGGCATGGCGGCCGTCACGCGGTCGGCGGTGGCGAAGGGCGTCGCTAAGCCCGAGCTGCTTGAGGCGCTTCTGGCGACGCTGCGGCTGCACGGGCTGCCGACCGACCTGCCGCGCCCCGTCGGCGACCTGCTGCCCTACGTGGCCTCCGACAAGAAGCGGGCCGGCGGCCTCCTGACGCTGGTCGTCCCCGAGGCCATCGGCGTCTGCCGCCTCATGCCCATGCCGTTGGACGAGGCCTGCAACTTCCTTGCCGCAGGAAACTAAGGAGAAACTTCACATGAGTTCGATTCTCGGCGAGCACATCCGCGTCAGCGTCTTCGGCGAGTCGCACGGTCCGGCCATCGGCGTCGTCATCGACGGGCTGCCGTCCGGCATGGCCCTTGACATGGCGGCGGTGCGGCAGTTCATGGCGCGCCGCGCGCCTGGCCGCAACCGCCATTCCACTGCACGGCAGGAAGATGACATGCCTGAAATCCTCTCCGGCCTCAACGCCAGGGGAGCTGTCACCACTGGCTCGCCGCTGTGCGCCATCATCCGCAATGCCGACCAGCACTCGAACGACTACGCAAGTCTCGCCCACACGCCGCGGCCCGGACATGCCGACTACGCGGCCGAGCTGCGATATTGCGGCGCACAGGAGCGCGCGGGCGGCGGCCACTTCTCCGGACGCCTCACCGCGCCGCTGGCCTTCGCAGGGGCGGTTTGCTTGCAAATACTTGCAATGCAAGGTGTTACAATAGGCGCGCATCTTTCAAGCGTCGCCGATGTGGAAGACGCCCCCTTTGATCCCGTGAACATCTCGTCGTCTGAACTCAACGCTTTGGCCGCCAAGGAGTTTCCTGTGGTTGACAACAGGCGTGGCGAGGCGATGCGGGCGGCCATCGAGGCGGCGCGGCAGGCCCACGACTCCGTGGGCGGCGTCATCGAATGCGCCGTCGTCGGCTATCCGGGCGGCATCGGCAGCCCGATGTTCGACGGTATGGAGAACGCGCTGGCGCGCGGCCTCTTCGGCATTCCTGCGGTCAAGGGCGTCGAGTTCGGCGCGGGCTTCGCCGCCGCGCGTCTTCGCGGGTCGCAGAACAACGACCCCTTCGTCCTCAAGGACGGCAAGGTCGCGACCGCGACCAACAACCACGGCGGCATTCTGGGCGGCATCACCACGGGCATGCCCATCCTCTTCCGCGTTGCCGTCAAGCCGACGCCCTCCATCGCGCAGCCGCAACGCACGGTGGATCTTATGTCCTTGACGGAGACGGAGATACAGATTTCGGGCCGCCACGACCCCTGCATCGCGCCGCGCGCCGTGCCCGTGGTGGAGGCCGTCGCCGCCATCGTCCTGCTGGACATGCTGGTGGGGCAGAAGGGCGAGGAGGCCCTGCGATGAGCGGAACGCCTGTCATCCTCACCGCAATCCCCTCCAAGTCGGCCGCGCATCGGCTGCTCATCGCCGCCGCGCTGGCGGACGCGCCCACGCGGCTCGTCCTGCCGACCGCCCATCTCTCGCAGGACATCGACGCCACGCTGCGCTGCCTGGAGGCCGCCGGCGCGACCGCGCAGAAGGCCGCCGACAGCCTCATCGTGGCGCCTGCGACGGCAAAGCCTTCTGCGCAAATCACTTGCGACTGCGGCGAGAGCGGTTCGACGCTGCGCTTCCTCATGCCTGTCCTGGCGGCGCTGCTGCCGCACGGCGCGCGCTTCGAAGGGCATGGCCGCCTGCCGACGCGCCCCCACGGCGTCCTCTGCCAGCTCCTGCGCGGGCACGGCTGCGCCGTCGATGCGGACACGTTGCCGCTCACCGTCGCGGGGCGGCTGACGGGCGGT
>CACZQQ010000188.1 GCA_902783355.1 uncultured bacterium | reverse complement strand
TTGGGCACACTCGGCGGCGGCAACCACTTCATCGAGATGCAGCGCGACGGCGAGGGCTTCGTGTGGCTGATGATCCACTCCGGCAGCCGCAACCTCGGCGCCCGCGTCGAAAAGCACTACCAGGAGATCGCAAAGCGGCTCTGCGCCTCCTTCCATGTGACGCTGCCCGACCGCGAACTGCCCTTCCTGCCCATGGACATCCAGGAGGGAAGGGACTACTTCCGCGACATGACCTTCGCCCTTGAATACGCCCTGGAGAACCGCCGCCGCATGATGGCGGTCTTCAAGGAGGCCCTCGCGGAAGCCGCCCCCGAGGCGGAGTTCCTGCAGGAGGTCAACATCCACCACAACTACGCCGCCCTCGAATACCATCTGGGCGACAACTTCTACGTCCACCGCAAGGGCGCCACCAGCGCCAAGGAAGGCGAAGTCGGCATCATCCCCGGCTCCATGGGGACCGCCAGCTACATCGTGCGCGGCCGCGGCAATCCGCTCTCCTTCATGAGCTGCTCCCACGGCGCAGGCCGCGCCATGAGCCGAACCGCCGCCTGCTGCAACTTGACCGTGGAGGCGTGCGACGCCGCCATGGAGGGCATCGTACACGACCGCTGGGGCAAGTTCAAGGGCTTCAAAGGCCATCTGCGGGGGCTCACCGACCTCTCCGAGGCCCCGCAGGCCTACAAGCCCATCGACGAGGTCATCGCCGCCGAAGGCGACCTGGTGGAGCCCCTCGTCCGCCTGACGCCGCTGGCCGTCCTCAAAGGCTAGACGACAACCACATCAACATAGGAGAAACAGACATGAGAATCTCACTCGCACAGGCACTGAAGGAAAAGAACCGGCTGGCCAGCGAAATCATGCGCGGCTGGCAGGCCATCGCGCGGGAGAATTCCAAGCGCGAGGACATCGCGCGCGTCATCGACGTGGCGCAGATGTGCGAAAGGGTCGAACTCTACACGGAGAAGCTCGTCGAGCTGAAGCGCAAGATCGGCCAGGCCAACGCCGGCAACCTGGAGCGCATCTACCGCATGGACGAATGCAAGAACCAGCTGCGCCAGCTCGCCGGCATCTGCACCGACGAGACGCCCCTCATCCAGCGGCTGTCGGACAAGGAGTGCCGCGAATACAAGCGGACCGTGGTCTTCACGGCCGCCGAAATCTGGGCGTGGCAGGAAAGGCTCCAGCAGGAATGCAACCGCCTGCAGGACGAGATGGACACCTACAACGCCACCACCCACATTGAGTTCGAGACGCCCCTGGGGCGGTGAATGCCGCCCAAGGACGCCCCAAGCGAAAAGCCGCATTGAAACTTGCATAGCCCTTTGAGGCTACTAACCCCTACAAGGGGTCTGGCAAGAAGAGATGACAAGCGCAAATCGATGAGGATACTTCAAACTTCAAGGCTTACCCTCTACCGATTTAAAGGATAAAGCACAACCTTCAAATCTCTTTTCGTCAATGCGGCTTTTCCGCCGGAATCGCCCGACGGCATGCCCCAAGGCCTGCCTCGGACGGTTCCGGTTCTTTTTTGTACCTATTCTAACTGCCCTCGCACGACGGCAGGCAGGGCGATTTCGGGGGTTTAAAGCCTACGGCACAGGCGTCCAGAGCTGGCGGAAGCCGGTGGCGAAGTCAACTTCCAGCTTGCCGACAGCGGCGTCGGGGCAGAGGGCGGCGTAGGCGGCAAGCAGGGCGTCCGCCTCGTCGGCGTTCCGTGCGGAGACGAACAGCCGCGCATGACGGCGGAGCGCCTCCTGGACAAGCGGCGCCTGAAGGCGCTCTGGCGCGGACACGGCGCACCATATATCTGTATCTCCTTGATACATAGCAAGATAAAACTGCGCCGTCGGCGCGTCCATGCTGGGGACGATCAGCAGGAAGGGCTTGCCCTCCTTGCGCATGTAATTCTCCACAAGGTAGCCGGCCAGGCGCTGGTTGTCATCCATGCCGCGGTAGTATTGCGCGAGGAGGTTCTGCCGCGTGACACCCTGCCGCAGGGAATGTTCGTTCCAGCGGTCGGCCGCCATGCCGAGGAGCGTCCCGAAGAGGACAATTGCGGCCAGGGCGGCCAGCCAGCGGCGCCTTTGCGCCAACGCCGCGCCCTTGAGGCGCATGAGGAGGGCGGCGGCGGAGAAGGTGGCGGCGGGAAGGAGCGGGAGAAAGACGCGCGGGAAGGGGAAGCGCCCTTCGGGAAGGCGCAGGAGCAGGATGGCCAGGAGGGCCACGCCGCTGGCGGCCGCCAGGGCGGCGGCATAGCTCCCCACGGAGGGCGCCAGGTCGCCGCGCGCCTCGCCTTTGAACGGCAGGGCACACAGCGCCAGCGCCGCAAGGACATGCAGAAGGAAGGGAACGGCGATGCCGCCCAGCGTCATCCAGAAGCTCGGCCAGCCGCCCGCCTCATGGCTGGCGTAGACGAAACTGCGCCAGAGCGTGCCGTAGTAGCCGATGCCGAGAAGGACGCCAGCCGCCATCGGCCACACGAGACGGATTGCATGCCTGAAGCCCGCCTTGGCCTGCCATGCGCAGACGGCGAGGGCGAGAATGACCGTGCAGGGCAGCATGGCGGCCGAGGGCATGGTCAACGGCAGCAGCAGCGACAGGACGAAGCCGCCGAATGCATTGCGGGCGGTCATCCGCTGAAGTCGCGCGGCGCCGAGCGTGACCAGGGCCGTGCTCAGCGCAATGGCCAGGGCGTAGCCGCGCATCTGCCACGCAAAGCCGCCGAAGAGGGGCGAGGCGGCCATGAGGGCGGCCGCCAGCAGCGCGCATGGCCTTCCCAGAAGGCGCCGCCAGCCGACGCCGATGACGAGCAGCGTCGCAATGGAGGCCGCCAGCGCGGGCACGCGCACCAGCGCCTCCGTGAAGCCGGGGCCGCCGCCGCCGACCGCCAGCCAGCACCATTCGATGGCGTTGCTCAGCATGTGGTTGTTGGCGATGGGATAGGTGCGGAAGATGCCCCACGGGCTGGGGCGCCCCAACACGAAATGCGTCAGCGAGAGCGTCTCGTCATACCAGAACTCGCCGAAAGCCCATGAGCTGATGCGGCACAGGAAGAATAGGAGCAGAACCGCCAAGGCGGCCTTCTGCCATCCGTCCTCCGGCGCGGCAGCTACAGGCTCTATGGATTGCGCTTGTCTTCTTTTCATTGTCGGGTTCTGGAAATATTCAGGTCATGCGTGGATACTGTATCGCGGCAATGCAATCCCGCCACGCGCCATGCGCGGTTTTGATGAATGTGTCCCACTCCAATCTTGAAAATGTGAAATTCTGGATTAGATTATGTCAAGATTCCGTGAAAATTTACACACGACAACCCACATAAAACGTGAAAGCCGCCTCTTATGAAACGCAGAATTGATTCCATGCTAGCGAGTTGGCGTCAGGAGAAGGGGCATCGTCCGTTACTGATTCGTGGCGCGCGTCAAGTCGGCAAGACCTATTCGATACGTCAGTTCGGGAAAACATACGGTTCGTTCATCGAAATCAACTTCATCACGGATCCAGAGTACAAGGGAATCTTCGCGCAAGGGTACTCTGTTTCAGCGGTCACGCGTCAAATTTCCCTTCGGAATCTAGAAGCACAATTCATTCCTGGAGAAACACTTATATTTTTCGATGAACTCCAGGCGTTTCCAGATTGCGCGACTTGCCTGAAGTTTTTTCAGGAAGACGGCCGATACGATGTCATATGCTCGGGTTCCATGATGGGGTTGAACTATCAGGAAATCACCTCG
>CACZQQ010000187.1 GCA_902783355.1 uncultured bacterium | reverse complement strand
CTGGCTCGCTCTCCTCACCGCGACGTTGGCGCTGGCCATGTGCTGCTGCCGACGCGGCGCCTACCTCCTGCCGGCCCTGCCCCTGCTGCTCATCGCGTATGCGGCCTGCTCCACGCCGGCGCTGGTCTTTCTGCGCAAGGGCCTCTGGCACCATAAAATCGAAACGGCGGCTGGCATTTGGACAATCGCGATGTATCTTATTGTCGGTGTCTATCCCCTTCTGCTTTCCTGATGGTCGACGCTCCATGGAAGACGGCTTCTTCAATCCCCAAAACACGAACGGCGCGCCACCCACCGAACTGTTGGGCGGCAAGGCGTGGAACCTGTTCCGCCTCCAGCAGGCCGGCGCGACCGTGCCGCCATGGATTGCCCTGACCGCAAAGGCCTTCACGGCCGATGGCGTCTGCCTCATGGACGATCTGGCGCAACGCATTGGCGCCGCCGGCCTGAAGAGCAACCGCTTTGCCGTGCGCTCATCGGCGGCCGGAGAGGATGGCCTGTCACATTCCTTTGCAGGGCAGTTCGATACGCTGCTGGCAATCGCGCCGGAGGCCTTGACAGAGGCGGCGACGCGCATACGGCAGTCGGGAAACAACGAGCGCGTCAGGGCCTACTGCGCCGAGCACGGCCTGCCGCCTCCGACGCAGCCCACCGTCATCATCCAGGAGATGGTTCCGTCCACGACGGCCGGCGTGGCATTCGCCTGCAATCTGGAGAGTGGCTCCAGAAAGGAGGAAACCGTCTCCGCCGTCTTCGGGCTGGGGGAGGGGCTGGTGTCGGGCGCGCTGGCGGCGGACTGCTATTTCGTCTCGCCCCAGGGCCTCCGGAAGCGTATCGCCGAAAAGCGGGAATGCATCGCCGCCCTGCCCGACGGAGGGACGGAGACGGTCGCGCTACCGGAGACGCAATGGCACGCCCCCGTGCTGGACGACAGGCAGATACGCGAAGTCGCCACCTGCGTGCGCCGAATCTCCGACGCCTTCGGCGTCATTCAGGACATGGAATGGTCATATGATTCGGCCGGAACGCTTTATGTGCTTCAGGCACGCCCTGTCACGACGCTGGCGCAGCTTCCCGATCCCGACGGCGGCAGAACCCTTTGGGACAACTCCAACATCGTCGAAAGCTATCCAGGCACGACGTCGCCATTGACATTCTCCTTCATACGCGATGTGTATTCGGAGGTCTACCAGGGCTTTTGCAACGTCATGGGCGTCGAGCCGGAACTGATTGCGGCAAATCGTCCCTCCTTCGAGATGCTGGGGCTCATACGCGGGAGGGTCTACTACAACCTGATGAACTGGTATCGCCTGATCGCGCTCCTGCCCGGATACGCCCTGAACGCGCCGTTCATGGAGCAGATGATGGGCGTCAAGGAGCCGCTGAAGGAGCCGCCCCGGCTGCTCGTCGCCCCGACGCGCAATCCCTATCTGAGGCTGGGCACGATGCTGAGGCGCATCGTCGGCCATTTCTGGCACCTCAAGCGCGATGTCCGCCGCTTCCAGTCGTTCTTCCAGCAGTGCATCGGCCCCTATGAGCACAACGATTTCAGCCAGAAGAACTTCGACCAGCTGAAGGAGATTTACAGTGGCCTCGAACACGCGCTGCTTCCCGCGTGGCAGACGCCGATTGTCAACGACTTCATGGCGATGGTCTTCTACGGCCTCCTGAAGAAGCTGCTCCTCAAATGGGATATCGACCCGCAGGGCGGCCTCCACAACAATCTCATTTCGGGCGAGGGCAACATCATATCCGCCGAACCCGTCCACCGCCTGAATGAACTGTCCGCGCAAATCAGCGCCCGACCGGCCCTGGCCGCCGCCCTCAAGGCCTCGAACGAAGCCTTCCTCGCCGCCCTGCCGGACCATCCGGCCATCCAGGCCAGCCTGTCCGAATACATCGACAAATTCGGCGACCGCTGCATCGGCGAATTGAAGCTGGAGACCATCACCTATCGGCAGGAGCCCAACCTGCTGCTGGACATCCTGCGCGGCTATGTCAAGCGCAACGAAGAAGGGGATGTCAGGACGGCACAGGCGCCCGACGCCAAGGCGCTGCGCGCCGAAGCCGAACGGACGGCGCGCGAAAGGCTGCGGCGGCATCCCGTCAGGCGCCTTCTCTTCTTCTGGGTGCTCAAGCACGCCAGAATCTGCGTGCGGAACCGTGAGAACCTGCGCTTCGAAAGGACGCGGCTCTTCGCGATCATGCGGCGCATCTTCTTGGCATTCGGACAGAAACTCGCGATGGAAGGCGTCATCGGCGACGCACGCGACGTGTTCTTCCTGGAGAAGCGCGAACTGATGGACTGGACGGCCGGAACCGCCACGACATGGAATCTTGCCACGCTGGCACGGCAGCGCAAGCGCGAATATGCGCAGTTCGCGGCCATGCCCTTGCCCGCCGAACGCTTCTTCACCATGGGCGCCGTCCCGCAGGGCAACCGCTTTGAACACGACTCACGGCCAGACGAGGAGCCACAGGCGGAGACGGACGGAGAGCATTTGCAGGGGCTTCCCTGCTGCGGCGGCATCGTGCGCGGCATCGCCAAGGTCGTGCTCGAGCCAAACTGCGCCGTCGACTTGACGGGATGCATTCTTGTCGCAGTCCGCACGGATCCTGGCTGGGCGCCGCTATTCCCTGTCAGCAAAGGGGTTCTGGTGGAAAGGGGAAGTATTCTCTCGCATGCGGCCATCGTCACAAGGGAGCTTGGAATCCCCTCCATCGTCGCCATACGGAACCTGACCGCCCAAATCAAGGACGGCGATTTCATCGAAATGGACGGCTACACTGGACGCGTACGAAAACTGGAGAGACCAGAATGAGCACAGACGCCGGCATACAGGAAAGGGCCTCCTTCGAATTCGTCCGCTACGCAAACTGCTGGGAAGACCCAGAATTGCTCCTTAAGTCCATGGCG
>CACZQQ010000186.1 GCA_902783355.1 uncultured bacterium | reverse complement strand
GATCGACTGCATCGACATCTGCCTGCCCAACTATCTGCACTCCCCCGTGGCGGTCGCCGCCTTCAAGAAGGGCAAGCACGTCTTCTGCGAGAAGCCGGATGCGGTGTCGCCCAAGCTGGCGCAGGCGATGAAGGATGCGGCGGACAAGGCCGGCAAGACCCTGATGGTCATGCGCAACAACCGCTTCAGCGATCCCTCCGCCTTCGCCAAGAAGTTCATCGCTGAGGGCAAGATGGGCGACATCTACGCAGGGCGCGCCTGCTGGCAGCGCCGCCGCGGCATCCCCGGCAAGGGCGGCTGGTTCACCACGAAGGAGCAGTCCGGCGGCGGCCCCCTCATCGACCTGGGCGTCCACATGATCGACCTGGCCATCTGGCTGATGGGCAATCCGCGCCCCGTCGCCGTCACCGGCGCCACCTACTGCAAGTTCGCCAACAACGAGGTCTCCGATTCCATCAACTCCTCCTTCGGCGACGCCAAGGCCGACGGCATCTTCGACGTGGAGGATCTCGCCATGGGCATGATCCGCTTCGACAATGGCGCGGTCCTGCAGATCGAGTTCAGCTGGGCCTCCAACATCAAGGCGGAGCACCGCTTCGTGGAGCTGCGCGGCACAAAGGCCGGCCTCAAGTGGCTCGACGGCAACTCCCTCGAAATCTATGGCGAGGAGAATGGCGGCCTGACCGACACGGCGCTGACCGCGCCGCTGGTCGACAATGGCCATGCCCGCAACCTCAGCCACTTCTACGATGTGCTTGACGGCAAGGCGAAGCCCTGCTTCGTCCCGCAGCAGGGCATCGACATGATCAAGATTCTGGACGCGGTTTACAAGTCCTCCCAGACCGGCAAGGAGGTCCTCCTGTAGTTCCCATGACCTCTCGCGCCGCCGTCCATCCTTCTTCCGACGAGGCCCCTCTGCTGCAGGTGGAGGGGCTTCGCGTCGGCATCTTGCATGGGAGGACGGCGTCGCCTGTGGTCTCCGAAGTCTCCTTCAGCCTGAAGCGCGGCGAGATTTTGGCGCTTCTGGGCGAATCTGGCTGCGGCAAGTCGATGACCGCGCTGGCGGTCATGGGGCTTCTGCCGGAGGCGGCGCGCGTGCTGAACGGCCGCGTCCTCTTCAATGGGCGCGACCTGCTTTCTCTTCCGCCGGAGGAATTTAGAAAGCTGCGCGGCGGCTCCATAGGCATGATCTTCCAGGAGCCCATGACGGCGCTCAATCCCGTGCTGTCGGTGGGCGAACAGCTGCGGGAGGCGGTCGAGCTGCACGGCGGCGTCGGCCCCGACCGCGAGGCGCAGTGGAAGCGCTGCGCCGCCCTGCTGGCCGAAGTGGGCATCCCGCGGCCGGAGGAGCGTCTCAAGGCCTATCCGCACGAACTCTCCGGCGGCCTGCGCCAACGCGTCATGATTGCCATGGCGCTGGCAGGCAATCCGCAAATCCTCATCGCGGACGAGCCGACCACGGCGCTGGACGTGACCGTGCAGGCGCAGATCATGGCCCTGCTGGGCGAACTTCGCGCCCGCCGCGGCATGTCCGTCATCTTCATCACCCACAATCTGGCGCTGGCGGCGCAGCACGCCGACCGATGCCTCGTCATGTATGCGGGCGAAGTCGTGGAGAGCGCCCCCAGCCGCGAACTCTTCCGCTGCCCCGCCCATCCCTACGCATGGATGCTCCTTCAGACGCTGCCGACGCCTGGCAACCACGGCGAAGCGCTGACCACCATCCCGGGCCTCGTGCCGAGGGACATTGACGCCCTCAAGGGCTGCCGCTTTGCAGGACGCTGCCCGCGCGCGCAGGAGGCCTGCCGCCAAGGCGCGCCGCCGCTCTCCGCGCTCTCCGACGGCCATCTCTGCCGATGCCTTTGCCCAATCGGGCAGGGCGGCGCGGGAGAGGTTTCGGCCTCCAGTTCGACGGAGGCGCCTCCCGATGCCGTTTCAGGGAATATATTAGAGGTCAAAGACTTGCGGGTATGGTTCCCGCTGAGGGGCGGCGGCCTCTTCGGTTGTCGCCGCGAATGGCTCAAGGCCGTGGACGGCGTCTCCTTCACGCTGCGCCCCGGAGAGACCTTGGCGCTTGTGGGCGAATCCGGCTGCGGCAAGAGCACCATCGGCAAGGCCTTGGTTCGTCTTGTGCAACCTACTGGAGGGCAGGTAGTTATGGCAGACGGCGGCGATGCGGTGCTCCTGAAGGGACGCCAGCTCCTCCCCCTGCGGCGACTTGTTCAGATGATCTTTCAGGACCCCTTCTCCAGCCTCGACCCGCGCCTCATGGTGGGCGAGAGCATCGCGGAGGGATGCCATCTGCGCGGCCTCAAGGGCGAGGCCGCCCGGAAGCGCGTGGCCGCCCTTCTTGCGGAGGTCGGCCTGCGGCCGGAGGACGCGGAGCGCTATCCCCACCAGTTCTCCGGCGGCCAGCGGCAGCGCATCGGGCTGGCGCGCGCCCTCGCCGCCGAACCCGCCGCCATCATCTGCGACGAATGCACCAGCGCCCTCGACGTCTCCGTCCAGG
>CACZQQ010000185.1 GCA_902783355.1 uncultured bacterium | reverse complement strand
GTCGTTCAGGACGGGCTGGAGCCCCTCGGCCTCCATGTCGTGGTACATCTTCTTGAGACTGCGGCCGTCGGCGATCTCGAACTGCTCGTCGCCCTCCTGTTCGGCCTCCTTGCCGGTGTATTTGCTCTCGTGGTCGCCGATGCCCGTGGAGACGCCGGCGGAGATCTTCGTGGCGGCGATCTTGGCGATGCCGTTGCGGAAGGAGGCGCTCTCGCGGGAGGAGACCGTGATGCCCGCGAATGGCAGGAAGATGCGGTAGGCGCACAGAATCTGGCACAGCTGCCGCTCGTGGACGTCCTGCGGGTTGATGGCGGCGTTGTTCACGATGGGGCGCAGCCGCGGGCAGGAGAGCGACATCTCCGCGTGGGGATACTTCCTCTGGAGGAAGTGGACGTGGAGGCCGGTCGCCAGCGCGTCCTTGCGGAAGTCCGCCAGCCCCAGGAGGGCGGAGAAGCCGACGCCGCGCATGCCGCCCATGAGGGCGCGTTCCTGCGCGTCGAAGCGGTACGGCCAGACGCGCTTGTGGCCCGCCAGATGCAGCTGCGCATAGCGCGCGGTGTCGTAGGTCTCCTGGAAGACGGTCACGTAGTCCACGCCGCGCCCGTGCAGATAGCGGTACTCGTCCACATTGAGCGGATAGACCTCGATGCCGACGAGACGGAAGTACTTGCGCGCCAATGCACATGCGTCGCCGATGTACTCGACGCCGCTCTTGGCGCGGCTTTCGCCCGTCAGGATGAGGATCTCCTCCATGCCGGAGGCGGCGATGACCTGCATCTCATGCTCTATCTGCTTGATATCCAAGCACATACGACGAATGTGGTTGTAGCAGTTGAAGCCGCAGTAGACGCAGTAGTTCTCGCAGTAGTTGGCGATGTAGAGCGGCGTGAAGAGGTAAACGGTATTGCCGAAATGGCGGACGGTCTCGCGGCGGGCGCGGACGGCCATCTGCTCCAGGAAGGGCGCGGCCGCAGGCGACAGAAGCGCCTCGAAGTCCTCAACGGTGCAGTTTTCGTGGTCGAGGGCGCGCTGCACGTCGCGGCCTGTGAAGCTCTCTGGCTCGTAGGCCGCCACGGGGGCCATCACCTTGTCACGGATGTCGGAATCAATGACCTGCATGCCAGGGAGATAGGCCATGATGTCCGCCCGCGAGGCCGGATTGTTCTCCAGTTCATGCTTCTTCGCCAGCGCCGCCGGCGACAGAAACTCCGAATCGATGAAATACTGGTTGTCCATGATTCACCTTCAATCGTGCAGGAAGCCCGTGAGGGGGTCCGAGGCGGCGGCGCCGCGCTCCAGGACGCGGCCGAGGCCCGCCTGCCATGCGGCGTGCCCCGCCTCGATGGCGGCCTTGAAGGCGGTCGCCATCAGCGGGATGTCCCCTGCGGTCGCCAGCGCGGTGTTGGCCATGACGGCCGCGCAGCCCATCTCCATCGCCTCGCAGGCCTGCGAGGGGCGCCCGATGCCGGCGTCCACGATGACGGGCAGTTCCAGCTCATTGACGAGAATCTGGATAAATGGTTTGGCCTGAAGACCTTGATTTGAGCCGATAGGGGCGCCCAGCGGCATGATGGCGGCCGCGCCCGCCTTCACCAAATCCCGCGCCGACATCAGGTCGGGAAACATGTAGGGGAGGACGATAAATCCTTCTTCCGCAAGTATTTCTGTAGCCTTGATGGTCTCCGTGTTGTCGGGCATGAGGTACTTGCTGTCGCGCATGATTTCGATCTTGACGAAGTCGCCGCAGCCCATCTCGCGGGCGAGGCGCGCGATGCGGACGGCCTCGTCGGCGTTGCGGGCGCCGGAGGTGTTCGGCAGGAGCGTCACGCCCTTGGGGATGTAGTCGAGGATGCTCTCGTGGTCGGCGGTGTTGGCGAGTCGGACCGCCAGCGTGATGATCTGGGCGCCCGCGTTCTCCACCGCCGCCTTGATGAGCTTCAGGGAATACTTGCCGGAGCCGAGAATGAAGCGCGAGGTGAAGGCGTGGCCGCCCAAGGTGAAGGTGTCGTTCTGCATGGATTGTGCCTCCCTGAAAAGAAAAGAAAAGACGGAAATCCGCAGGGAGGGATTTCCGTCTGGTTGAAAAGCCTTCCTTGCCCACGGTGGGATTATCCACATCGGGTCTGGCGGGTCGGAGCGTCGTGCTCCCTCTCAGGCCCTCTGCGGCCTCCCCGAGAAGTAAACGTCCTTAATATAGTGATTCACGCGCCTTCTGTCACGCGCCGCGCCACTTCGGCGACCTGCGCCTCCAGGCGCGCCCAGGAGCAATCCGTCACGATGCCGTAGTCGGCGCGCGCGTACTTCTCGTCCATGGAGAGCTGCGTGGCGAGGCGCCGCGCAATCTCGTCGTCGGACCAGCCGCGCTGGCGCAGGCGCTCCAGCTGCGTCTCGCGGGAGCACCAGACCGCGACGACAGGCGTGTCCGGACTCTGCCAGCCGCTTTCATACCAGAGGGGGATTGCGGCGAAGAGGGGCTTCGGGGCGGCCGCACGCGCCGCCTCGTCGATACGCTTCCGCACAAGCGGATGCACCAGCCCGTTGAGCCACTGCAACTCCGCGTCATTGCCGAACACCTTGGAAGCCAATGACTTACGATTAAGCGTGCCATCGGCGTCCAGGATGTCCGCGCCGAAATGGCGCGCGATGGCGCAGGTCGCCTCGCCGCCAGGGGTGTAGAGGCCGTGGGCGACGTCGTCGGCGTCCACGCAGGCGTGCCCGAGGGCCTTCAGCTTGGCCAGCACGGTGCTCTTGCCGGCACCGATGCCGCCTGTGATGACGATGAGATGTGAAGTTGCCTCGCTCATGCTCTTTTCGGCTCCTTGGGAATCCTGTCATGCCCCGTCTGCTGAACGCCGCCGCAGACGAGAAGGCTCGGCGGCCGGACAGGCTATTTTGATGCGGCGGCGCCGTCCCGCGCAAGCTGGACGGCCTCCTTCACGAGCGCGGCGATCTTCTCCCAGTTGCCTTCGGCGATGTCGGCGGCCTTGCCGATCCAGGTGCCGCCGACGGCGACGACCTCCTTCACTTTCAGGTAGTCGGCCAGGTTGGCGGTGTTGATGCCGCCGGTGGGCATGACGCGCACGCCCAGGTGCCTGTAGGGCGCCAGCATGGAGGAGAGGAATTTCACGCCGCCGGCGGCCTCCGCGGGGAAGAATTTCAGGAGGCGGCAGCCCAGTTCAAGGGCGATTTCCGCCTCGCTGGGCGTGCAGACGCCTGGCGCGAAGGGGAGGCCGCGCGCGATGGCGGCTTTGACGACGGTGGGATTGCAGCCGGGCGCCACGGCGAATCTGGCGCCCGCGTCGATTGCACGCTGGAGGTTTTCCACGTTGAGGACGGTTCCCGCGCCCAGAAGGAGTTCGGGGAAGCGCGTGGCGGCCGCCTGGATGACCGCCGCCGCCGCCGTGGTGCGGAAGGTGACTTCCGCCGCCGGCAGCCCGTTCTCCAGAAGCGTCTCGCACATCCGGAGGCCGTCGTCCAGATTCTCCAGCACGAGGACGGGCACGACCCGCACCGCCGACAGCGTGCCGATGATTCCATCCACTTTCTTCATGTAGTCCATGCCGTTTCTCCTCTTTGTCCTTTGTACTATGAAAGACCTGCCCTGTTCCCGCCGCCGAAGAAGGCTTCTGCGACGACGGCGCGTAAACCGACATTAATATAACGGACACTTGCCCATCAATGCGCGCACATCCTGCGGAGACCTGCCCTTCAATGCGCGCTCGTCCTGTGGACAAGTCGGGGGCCTCCTTTTTAAGGGATAGGCTCCATCCCCCACCCTCCACCCTGTCAACGTAATACGCTTTTCATGGATTACAAGTTGGT
>CACZQQ010000184.1 GCA_902783355.1 uncultured bacterium | reverse complement strand
GTACGAGAAGCTGGCGGGCATGACGGGCACCGCCGCCACCGAGGCCACCGAATTCAAGTCCATCTACAACCTGGACGTGGTGCAGATTCCCACGAACCGCCCCTGCCAGCGCAAGGACTACAACGACCGCGTCTTCAAGACACAGCGCGAGAAGTACAAGGCGATCATCGACGAGATCATCGAGTGCAACCGCCGCGGCCAGCCTGTCCTCGTGGGCACCATCTCCGTGGAGGTCTCCGAACTGCTCTCGCGCCTTCTGACGCGCGCGGGCGTCATCCACAACGTCTTGAACGCCAAGCACAACCAGAGCGAGGCGGAGATCGTGGCACGCGCAGGCCAGCGCGGCGCGGTCACCATCGCCACCAACATGGCTGGCCGCGGCACCGACATCAAGCTGGGGCCGGGCGTCCGCGAGCTTGGCGGCCTCCATGTCCTTGGCTCTGAACGACATGACGCACGACGCATCGACTTGCAACTGCGCGGCCGCTGCTCCCGCCAGGGCGACCCGGGCTCCTCGCGCTTCTATGTCTCGCTGGAGGACAACCTGATGCGCCTCTTCGGCTCCGACCGAATCGCCACCTTCATGGACCGCCTGGGCATCGAGGAGGGACAGGAGCTGAGCCATCCGCTGCTGACGCGCTCCATCGAGAAGGCGCAGCGCCGCGTCGAGCAGCAGCATTTCGCCATCCGCAAGCGCACCCTCGAATACGACGACGTCATGAACAAGCAGCGCAGCGCCATCTACGACCTGCGCCACCGCATCCTCACCGAGGAGGATTCGCGCGCGCTGCTCATGCAGTTCATCTACACCGCCGTCGCCGAACGCACGGACGCCGCCTTCGACGCCAAGGTCCGCAACGAGCCCGTGGACACGGCGCCCCTCAAGGAGTGGCTGGAGCACACCATCCCCGTCCCCTTCTCCGACGAGATCTTCACGCACACCGGCTCCTCCAACGAGCTGGCGGAGGCGGTCATGGCGCGCGTCGAGGAGGCCTACAAGCTCAAGGAGTCCACCGAGGCGCCCGAGGCCTCCCGCTTCCTGGAGCGCTACATCATGCTCAACGCCCTCGACAACCTCTACCAGGGGCACCTCTACGACATGGACGACCTGCGCCAGAGCGTGCAGCTGCGCTCCTACGGCCAGAAGGATCCGCTGGTGGAGTACAAGCAGGAGGCCTTCCGCCTCTACGACGGGCTGATGAGCCGCATCAAAGATGACGTATGCACCAACATCTTCCGTTTCAGAATGATGTCGCCTGAAGAGGCCGCCCAGGCCGAAGCGCGGGCGCGTGCCGCCCGCGAGCGTCAGGCGCGCCTGCAGGCCATGCATGAATCCATGCCGCAGTTCGGCGGGGCGAATGGCGGAGGCAACAAGCCGCCCGCCCCCGTGACCATCCGCCGCGAAGAGGCCAAGGTCGGCCGCAACGACCCGTGCCCCTGCGGATCGGGCAAGAAGTACAAAAACTGCTGCGGCAGGGTGTAGGGAAAGGCTGAAAACAACGTCAACCTCAGCCGGATGGACCGGAAACTCCGGAAACTCCGGAAACTCCGGAAACTCCGGAAACTCCGGAAACTCCGGAAACTCCGGAACCTCCGGAACCTCCGGAACCTCCGGAACCTCCGGAACCTCCGGAAGAGCCGGATGGCGGGCAGAGTTTCTTTCGGCGCCTGTTCTGTGCCGGCGGCGCAAGCCGTCGGAAGAGCCAGATGGGCCGGAAGAAAAACTGCAATCCTTTCATCTTTAGCATTGCTTCTTCGCGCACGTCCTAATTGGGGACGGCCATCCCCCGCCCTACCACCCTAAGGTACACCCGCAAACCGCTTTTTTCAAGCGCAAAACGTAAAATCCCACGACATCTTGGGATTTTATGTGACTTTTGTGGGTAGGGGCCTTTCCCATTTCCGGACGTCTTTACACAGCCTGTGCGATTTCGCCTCAATGGAGTGATTTTCATATCTATCTTGTTACCAAGAGGTTAAATAGATGCTAAAAGGCTTTTACCGCATAGCCGTCGGAATTCCGGAGCTGCATCTGGCGGATCCGCAGGAGAACGCGCGGGAGATCGGGCGGCTCTACGACCTGGCCGGCGCCGGCGGCGCCGCCGTGCTGCTGACGCCGGAGCTCTCGCTGACCGGCTACAGCTGCGGCGACCTCTTCGAGCAGCAGACCCTCCTTGAGGGCGCGCGCAGACAGCTGCTGCGCCTGCGGGACGCCACACGCGGGCTGCCCACCATCCTCATCGTCGGTCTGCCGCTGCAAGTCGGCAGCCGCCTCTTCAATGTCGCCGCCGTCCTGCAGGACGGCCATATCCGCGGCTTCGCCGGCAAGACCTATCTGCCCAACTACCGCGAATTCTACGAGCAGCGCCAGTTCCGCTCCGTCCGCGAACACGACGGCTCGCCCGTGGAGATCGGCGGCGAATCCGTCCCGCTGGGCAACAACCTCCTCTTCGACGCGGGCGGCGCCTTCCAGTTCGGCGTCGAGCTGTGCGAGGACATGTGGGCGGTGATACCGCCGTCGGCCTCCCTCGCCCTCGCCGGCGCCAAGCTCATCTTCAACCTCTCCGCCGGCCCCGAGCTGGTCGCGAAGGCCGACTACCGCCGCAGCCTTGTGACAGGGCTGGCCGCGCGGCAGGCGTGCATCTACGCCCTTGCCGGCGCCGGCGTGCGCGAATCCACCACCGACCTTGTCTTCTCGGGGCACGCGCTTGTCGCCGAAAACGGCCGCCTCCTCGCCGAAAATCCGCGTTTCGAGCAGAACGGCGCCCTCATCTACGCCGAGGCGAATCCCTCCTGGATGGAGCAGCAGCGCCGCGCCTGGACAAGCTTCAACGAGGTCCCGCGGCCCGAAGGCGTCCGCGCCATCCGCCTCCAGCCGGCGCGCCCCTGCGCCGAACTGCGCCACCGCGCGTTCCCGCAGTTCCCCTTCGTGCCCTCCGACGCCGCCAGACGGCAGGAGCGCTGCCGCGAAATCCTCTCCATCCAGGCCACGGGCCTGGCCAACCGCATCCGCCACACCCACGCGAAACGGCTCGTCGTCGGCCTCTCGGGCGGCCTCGATTCCACGCTCGCCCTGCTGGTGTGCGCCCGCGCCTGCGACCTCCTCAAGTTCTCCCACGACTTCATCTGCGCCGTCACCATGCCCGGCATGGGCACGACGGGGCGCACCTACGCCAACGCCTGCACGCTGGCCCGCGAAGTCGGCGCCGAACTGCGCGAAATCTCCATCAAGGCCGCCGTCGAACAGCATTTCGCGGACATCGGCCACGACCCGAAGAGCCTCAACGTCGTCTATGAAAATGCGCAGGCCCGCGAGCGCACGCAGATCCTGATGGACCTGGCCAACGAGCTGGGCGGCCTTCTCGTCGGCACGGGCGACCTCTCCGAGATCGCGTTGGGCTGGAGCACCTACAACGGCGACCACATGTCCATGTACGGCGTCAACGCAGGCGTCCCGAAATCGCTTGTCCGCTGGCTGGTGGAGGACTGCGCGGCCGAAGCGGGCGGCACTCTCGCCAAGGTCCTGCGCGACGTCAACGAGACCCCCGTCTCGCCTGAACTGCTGCCCGGCGGCGCAGGCGAGCAGAAGACCGAGGGCATCCTCGGCAGCTACACCCTCCACGACTTCTTCCTCTACTACTTCATCCGCTACGCGGAGACGCCGGAGAACCTGCGGACGCTGGCCGAGGCCACCTTCCAGGGCGTCTTCACCGACGCGCAGATCCGCGATGCGCTCGCGCTCTTCCTGCGCCGCTTCTTCGCGCAGCAGTTCAAGCGCAGCTGCATGCCCGACGGCCCGAAGGTCGGCACCATCGCCCTCTCGCCGCGCGGCGACTGGCGCATGCCCTCCGACGCAAGCGATGCCGCCTGGCGGCAAGGAGGCCCGCAATGAACCGCATGACCATCGCCGACCATGTGAAAGCCGTCCTGAAGCAGCTGGGTGAGGACCCCAACCGCGAAGGGCTCCTGAAGACGCCGGAGCGCGTCGCAAAGGCTCTCCAGTTTCTCCTGCAGGGGGAGACGCAGAACCCCGACGACGTCGTGGGGGACGCCATCTTCAGCGAGGAGTGCAACCACATGGTCATCGTGCGGGACATCGAGGTCTATTCGCTCTGCGAGCACCACCTCCTCCCCTTCTACGGCCGCTGCCACATCGGCTACATCCCCAAGGGCAAGGTCTTCGGCGTCTCCAAGCTGGCCCGCATCGTGGACTGCTTCGCACGCCGCCTGCAACTGCAGGAGCGCCTCACGCAGCAGATCGCCGACTACATCCGCGGCAAGATCGGCGCGGAGGGCGTCGGCGTGGTGATGGAGTGCCACCACCTGTGCATGATGATGCGCGGCGTACAGAAGCAGAACTCCTGCATGGTGACCTCCGCCGTCCTCGGCTCCTTCCGCCGCTCCGAAGCCACCCGCAACGAGTTCCTCGCCCTCCTTGAAAAAAAATCCTGAAAAATTTCCCCTGCCACTTGATTTTCGGGACTGAATGGATTACAATATGGTAGTTTCCTGTAATTGACCGAGAGCCGCACGCCACATGGGGGGGGTAAGACGCCTGCCTGCCCCCATAGAAGAACCCAAACAAAAGGAAATCCCCCATGAAAAAATTCCGTTTCACCCTGATCGAGCTGCTCGTCGTCATCGCCATCATCGCGATTCTGGCGGCCATGCTGCTGCCCGCCCTGGC
>CACZQQ010000183.1 GCA_902783355.1 uncultured bacterium | reverse complement strand
GATGTGACGAAACTTAATTTCAGAAAAGTGACGCGGAAAATAGGCGAGATAAGTTTCGTTTCAGATTGTGAAAGTTTCGCCAGGAGGTCGCCAGGAGGTCGCCAATGGGGGGCTATTGCGAGGCGCCCCGATAGGCTTTTGGCGCAAGTGGAAAGATTTCCGCTGGCGAAGATTTCAAATATGCCATGTCCCCCAAGAGGGCAGGTTTTAAGATTCCTCTTTTATGCACGGCAGCCAGGCAAAACGCGAAAAAAGCCCTGCCGCATGGAAAGACAGTTTTAATTAACTATCTTGCTGATAAGCAATGAGTTGTCAGAATCCCGCCTGCGTGAGCATCTCCATGGTGACGCGGGAGGGCGTCGCGTAGGGGGCGGCCAACGCGGCCACGTATTTGCCGACGAGATCTGCCTCCAGGTTCACCTTCGCGCCGGCGGACAGCGCGTTCAGCGCGGTGTGGCTCCATGTGTGGGGGATGAGGCAGACCGTGACCGAATCCGCCGTCAGCTCCGCCACCGTGAGGGAGACGCCGTTGATGGCGATGGAGCCCTTGGGCACCAGCGGGAAGGCGTCGGCGGGCGGGCGGCGTAGCGTCAGCGCGATGTCGCCCTTGCGGTCGCGGACGGAGAGCACTTCGGCCGTGCAGTCGATATGGCCGGAGACGATGTGGCCGCCCAGCCTGTCCCCCAGGCGCAGCGCCGGCTCGATGTTGACCTTGCGGCCCGCGCGGTATTCGCCGAAGATGGTGCGGCTCAACGTCTCGTTGAGGACGTGGAAGTGGCAGAGGCCGCCCTCGAAGCGGGCGACGGTCTGGCAGCAGCCATCCACCGCGATGCTGTCGCCGAGGGCGATGGCGTCGGCGGGCAGGCCCGTCTCGACCGCCAGTTCCGCGCCGTCCGCCGCGCGCTTCAGCGCCACCACCTCGCCTATGCTTTGGATGATTCCCGTGAACATGCTGTTATTTATTATTGTACGTACGGATAGCCGATGTAGAGGATTTCGCCGTCGCCGACGGTTTCGACGCGGACGTCGCGTAGCCGCAGGGCCTCCGCCAGCGTGGCGGGCGCCGTGCCGCCCACCACGGGGATGCTGTCGCGGCCGCCGATGATCTTCGGCGCGATGAAGAACTGGACCTGGTTGACGATGCCGCAGGAGAGCGCGTTGGCCGCCAGTTCGCCGCCGCCTTCCAGCAGAAGCATGGTGACGTCCTTCGCGCCCCATTCCGACAGGAACGCATGCCACGCTTCAGTCGTATCTGCTTGCACAGCAATGACTTGGCGATTTGGCTGCTTCAGGAGGGAGAGCGTGGGCGGCAGCGGCCGCCGCGTCCAGACGGCGGCGATCGGCTGTCGCGGCCACTCCGTCGGCTCGCGGACCGTCAGCGACGGGTCGTCCGTGCGGGCGGTCTGTCCGCCGACCATGATCATGCCCGCCAGCTGGCGCAGCTCCTGCACGCGCTGTCGCGAGGCGGGGCCCGTGATCCATTTGGAGGTGCCGTCGGGCAGGGCGATGCGTCCGTCCAGCGACATGGCCATCTTGAGGACGACCCACGGGCGACGGCGCGTGATCCACCAGAAGAAGTGCTCGTTGAGGCGGCGGCATTCGGCCTCCAGGACGCCGACGCGGACTTCGACGCCCGCCGCGCGGAGGCGCTCCACGGCCGCGCCGCCGTGCTTCGGATTGTCGTCGAGGCAGCCGATGACGACGCGGGGGATTCCCGCCTTGAGGATGGCGTCGCAGCAGGGCGGCGTGCGCCCCCATGTCGTGCAAGGCTCCAGCGTCACGTAGAGCGTGGCGCCCTCCAGATGGACGTCCGCCGGAAGGTTCTTCAGCGCATTGACTTCGGCGTGGGCGCAGCCCGCCTGGCGGTGGTAGCCGCGCGAAAGGCACTTGCCGTCCGCGCCGATGATGACCGCGCCCACCATCGGGTTCGGCGAGCAGAGGCCGCGCCCCTTCGCCGCCTCCGCCAACGCCTCCCGCATCCAATGTTCGTCAATGTCGTGCATTGCTTTTTTATTCCACAAAATGCACAAGACACGCAAAGCTATTGAAAAAAGCTTCTTGCTTTTGCGTATTTTGTGTGTTTTGTGTATTTTGTGGACTCATTTGCCCAGAATCGTCCTGAAGAGCCACGCCAGTCGGGGGCGCAAGTCCCACCAGGGGGCGTACTTGCGTGCGATGGCGAGGGTCTCGCGGCGGGCGCGTGCGCGGCCCGTGTCCGCCAGCCCCCCCGCCTGCATGTTGATTGACGGGCCGGAAAGGTATTTGAAGCGCACGCCCGCCTTGCGGCAGCGCCACGCGAAGTCGTAGTCGGCGGAGATGTGGTAGCGCGTGTCGTAGAGGCCGACGCGGTCGTAGAGGCCGCGCGTGAAGAAGCAGCCCGGATGGGGCAGCGCCATGCGCCACGCAAGCTGCGTCAGCGGTCGCGGCGGCAGCGTGTAGAGCAGGGCGCCCTCCGCCGTGCGGAAGGCGACGGGCAGGACGACGGCCTCGCACTCTGGCTGGTTGTGGAAGGCGTTCATGACCGTCGCAAGTGTCTCCGGCTCGTACCAGTCGTCGGCGTTGAGGAGGCCGATGACGCCTCCCGTGGCGGCCGCCAGCCCCTGGTTCCACGCGTCCGGAATGCCGGCGGCCTCCGGCGGACAGTGCTGATGCAGGACTTCCATCTTGACGCCGCGCGCCTCCAGAAGCGGCCTGCAGGTTTCAAGAAGCCCCAGCGTGCCGTCGGTGGAGCCGCCGTCCACGAACAGGTACTCGTCGGGCAGGCGGCTTTGCGACAGGACGGAATCGACGGTGCGGCGGAGCGTCTTGGCGGCGTTCCGGCAGATGGTGACGAGGGTGAAGGTCTCCTCACGCGCCATCGCCGTGCCCTCCCTGGGGGGACGGGCGCGTGTCGCCGTCCACCTTCGCCTGGAGCCGTTCCAGCCGTTCCCGCAGGAGGGCGGCCTCGCGGATGGCGGCGGTGACCTCGCGCTGCAGGCGGCGGAAGCGCGCCGCCACGACGATGGCGCCGAAATAGACGCCGAGCGCCAGCAGATAGAAGAGGAGGTCGGTGCCGCGGCCGACGCCGACGCGTTTGGCGGCCGCCGTCGCCAGATTCGGGAAGAGGACAAGCGCAATGCCCAGAAGGAGT
>CACZQQ010000182.1 GCA_902783355.1 uncultured bacterium | reverse complement strand
TCGGCGAGGCCCGCGAAGCTGTAGACGCAGAGCATCGCGATGGCGGCCGCCGTCAAAACACGCCCCAGATAGTCGAGCAGGGGCGGCAGCTTCCTGTGGGCGCCACGGAAGATAAGGAAGGGCAAGGCGCGCAGGAGGATGACGACGGCCGACATGACCGCCAGCATCGCAATCTGATGGGAGGAGAGCGTGGTCATGGGGTGTCGTTCTGCCGCCGCCGCGGGGCGCGCAGGGCCAGGATAAGCACGATGAGCGCCATGGCGATGAGCAGCGTCTTGTTGGCGGTGCCGGGGAAGCAGAGCATGGCGACGGCGATGACGGCGGCGGTGACCGCGCCGCCGATGCAGGCGGGCAGGCGGTTCGCGCGTTCGCGGCAGAGGTCCACGAGAATGACGACGAAGAGCGCCAGCATGGCGAATTCGATGCCGTCGGTCGAGAAGGGGAGGTGCCGCCCCAGCAGGTTGCCGATGACGGTGCCTGTGACCCAATAGGCGATGTCAAGGAAGAGGACGCAGGAGACGAAGAGCAGCTGCCGCATGCCGTGGCGGCGGCTGGCGCAGGCGATGGCGTAGGATTCGTCTGTGAGGCCGAGGATGAGCGGCGCGCGCAGCCACCACGGATAGTGGCGCCAGACGCCCAGGAAGGGGAGCCCGTAGACGCAGTAGCGGATGTTGATGAGGAGCGCCAGCAGCGCCGTCGTCCAGAGGGAGTACTGCGCGGCGTTTCGGAGCATGTCCACGGCGGCGAACTGCATGCTGCCGGAGACGGTGAAGAGGCTCATGAGGGCCGTCCAGCCCGCATGGAAGCCGGGCACGCGCGTGGCGACGAGCACGCCGAAGGCGATGCCCATCGCCTCATAGCCCATGAAGACCGGCAGCGAGGCCACGAAGGCCTCGCGGACAGTCTGTCCATAGCGGCGCGAAGTTTTTTCAGGGGAGCAAGCCATAATATCCGGCGGCCTTTCACCGTCGGTACCCTCTGTCTGTCGTCAGCCCTTTCTGGCGGCGAGGCGGTCGCTGGTGACCGCGATGATGATGATGAGGCCAACCGCCACCAGCTGGATCTGCGCGACCACGCCCATGAGTGTCAAACCGTTGCGCAGGAAGCTGATAAGCAGGCAGCCGATAAGGGTTCCCAGCATGGTTCCCTTGCCGCCGCTGGGGGAGCAGCCGCCGATGATGACCGCCGCGATGACGTCCAGTTCGAGGGAGAGTCCTGCGGAGGGCTGGGCGCTGGAGGCGCGGGAGGTCATGATCATGGCGGCCAGGCCCGTCAGCGCGCCGAGAATGGTGTAGATCCATACGAGCGTCTTGTTGACGTTCACGCCGGCGTGGTAGGCGGTCTGCGGGTTGGAGCCGATGGCGTAGGTGTAGCGCCCGAAGGGCGTGTATTTCAGGATGTAGCCCATGGCCAGCAGGACGAGCGCGAAGAGGGCCACGGCGGCGGGAATGCCCAGGAGGCTTCCCGTGTCCAGCCAGCTGTAGGCGGAGACGGAGATGGGGCGGCTGGAGTTGATGATGTGGGAGATGCCGCGGAAGATGCTCATCGAGCCCAAAGTGACGATGAAGGGGGCCAGCTTGAGGCGCGTGACAAGCGCGCCGTTCAGGAAGCCGCACAGCGCGCCCGCCGCCATGCCCGCCAGCGTCCCCGCCCACATCGCGAAGCCGCCCATCTCCACAGGCGCCCCGCCCGAAATCTGCGTCCATCCGGCGCCCGAGAGCGCCAGCATGACAATCGAGCCGATCATGCCGCACATCGCCAGCATCGAGCCCACGGAGAGGTCGATGCCCGCCGTGATGATGACGAAGGTCATGCCCGCCGCGATGATGCCGTTCGCCGCGGAACTGCTCAGCACGTTCTTGAAGTTCTGCAGCGTCAGGAAGGTGTCCGGCTCCAGGAACGTCCACAATGAGATGATGAAGAGCAGCGAGGAGAAGGGCAGCAGTTGTTTGGCAAACTTGTTCATGATGGAAGACTATGTAACTTATTGATTTTCAAGCAGTTATGTTATACAGTCGCCTTATGCATGACTTCTTCGGCGGAGGTTTCGGCGACCTTCAGGTCGGCGGCGAGGCGGCCTTCGCGCATCACCAGCACGCGGTCGCACATCCCGAGGATCTCCGGCAGTTCGGAGGAGATCAGGAGGATGGCCTTTCCTGCGGCGGCCAAATCGTTGAGGAGGGCGTAGATTTCGGCCTTGGCGCCCACGTCGATGCCGCGCGTCGGCTCGTCCACGATGAGGAATCTTGAATCCGCCTGCAACCATCTGGAAACCAGAAGTTTCTGTTGATTTCCGCCGGAGAGGGAGGAGGCGGGGTCCTCCGGCAGGCGCCACTTCAGGTGCATCTTCTGTCCCAACGCGAGGCATTCCTGCCGTTCGCGCGCGAGCGACAGGCGGCGCCCCATGCCGAGGCGGCCGTAGTTGGGCAGCGTGATGTTCCAGCTGCAAGGCAGTTCGGTGCAAAGGCCCGTGCGCTTGCGGTCTTCGGTCAGGAAGCCGATGCCCGCCGCAATCGCCTCCGTGGGGGAATGGACGGCAAGCTTCTTGCCGTCCAGCAGGCATTCGCCGCCGAGCAGCGGATCGATGCCGAAGATGGCCTGCGCGGTCTCGCTGCGCCCTGCCCCCACAAGCCCCGCCATGCCGACGATTTCGCCGGCACGTACCTGAAAGGAGACGTCGCGGATGCGTGCGGTGGTCAGGCGGCGCGCCTCGAAGACGACGGCGCCCAACTTGGATTCGCGCGGCGGATAGTACTGCGACAGCTCCCGTCCGACCATGTGGCGCACGAGCGTGTCCACCGTGAGGTCGGCGGCAGGGGCGCCGAAGACCACCGCGCCGTCCCGCAGCACGCAGATGTCGTCCGCGAGGGCGAGAACCTCCTCCAGGCGGTGCGAGATGTAGATGATGGTGATACCCTGTGCCTTGAGCGAGCGGATGATCTGGAAGAGCGTGGCGGCCTCGCCTTCGGAGAGGGCGGAGGTCGGCTCGTCCATGACGATCAGGCGTGCGCCGGAGAGCATTGCCTTGAGCAGTTCCACCAGCTGGCACTGGCCAGGGGAGAGCGTCGAGACGACCGCCTCCGCGTCCAGCTGGAAATGGTTCCTTTCAATCAGGTCGCGGACCGTCTTGATCTCCGCCTCGCGGTCGATGCATTGGAAGAGACCGCCTTTCAGGATCTCACGGCCGAGGAAGACATTTTCATAGACGGTCAGGTCCCCCGCCAGCTCCAGTTCCTGATAGAGCATGGAAATGCCCGCCGTCAGCGCATCCTTCGGCCCTGAAAAATGCATCTCCTTGCCGTCCAATAGGATGCGACCACTATCCGGCCGATGCACGCCCGCGAGAACCTTCATCAGCGTGGACTTGCCGGCGCCATTTTCGCCGCACAGCGCGCAGACCGTGCCGCGGCGGACCGCGAAGGTCACGTCGCGCAAGGCGGTGACGGGCCCGAAACGCTTCGTGATGCCCTCCATCTGGAGGAAGAGACCTGTCTCCTGAGCGTTCATCTCGTTGCCAGTTGCTGATTACAGTCCAAGTGCGGCGGCGTGGGTGCGCTTCTTCTCCGCCAGATTTTCGGTGGTCACCACCATGCTGGGCACGGGAATGTCGCGCGCAGGCGTCTCGCCATTGAGCAGCTTCACCGCCGTTTCGACGCCGATGAAGCCGATCTGGAGGGGGTCCTGCACGATAAGGCCCGCGCAGGAGCCGTCCTCGATGGCCTGCACCAGCAGCGCGTCCGAATCGAAGCCGACGTATTTCACCTTGCCCGCGAGGCCGTGCGCCTGGATGGCCTTGTAGGCGCCCACGGCGCTGGGCTGGTTGACCGCGAAGACGCCCGTGGTCTGCGGGAAGCGCGTGAGCAGGTCGCTGGCCTTCTGGCGGGCGCCCTCCACGGTGCCGTCCGTGTAGTCCTCTGCCAGAAGGACGATGTCGGGGAACTCCTTCTTGAGGGTGTCGCGGAAGCCCTGCGCGCGTCCGTCAGTGGAGGCGGAATTGGGCACATATTTGATAAGGAGCACATTGCCCTGCCCTCCCATGGCCTTGCCCAGGAGGCGCGCCGCGTCCGCGCCGCCGGCGATGTTGTCGGTGGCGGCGAAGGCGTCGTAGAGGCTTGTGTCGGCCGCCGAGTCGATGATGACGCACGGGATGCCCTTTTCGTGGACCTCCTCGATGGGGCGCACCAGCGCCTTGAAGTCATTGGGGCCAAGCACCACGGCGTCCACGTTCTGTACCAACGCGTCGCGGACGGCCTGGATCTGCTTCTCGCGGTCGGTCTCGACTTCCGGCCCGTTCCAGCGGATTTCCACGCCGTACTTTTCGCCGGCCTGCACTGCGCCCTGCCGCACCACGTCCCACCACATGTTGATGGTGCCCTTGGGGATGACCGCGACCACGCGCCGGCGGCTCCCGTCGGCCGCGCCGCGCAGATGGCGCACCTTCTTGACGACACCCAGCGTGAAGAGGACGGCGGAGACCGCCAGGAGCAATGTGAAGAAGAGATTGTAGCGATTCATAGAGGAAAGCAGTTCAAATGAAGCAATAGGAAGGCTAACGACAGCGTACTATAAGCATTGAAACCGCGCCTGCCGCAAAATAGAGCAAAGCCGCCGGTCGCCGTCGGACTTGGATTGCCCTTCTGCAGGCTGCGCCCTACGTGCGTTGCCGCTGCCGTCTGCGCGCTGCCGCTACGGCGCGCCAGTGGCTTCTGCTTTCTCCATCTGCTCCGCTATCCCAGACGGATGGACCGGACAAGGCCGTGGGGCTGCAGCGGCAGCTTCAGCCCCCAGCCGCCCTGCTCTATCGGATGACGGTCCGCGTAGGCGGGGTTGTCCGCCGTCACCAGCACGATGTTGTTGCGGCCGGCGCGGAGACGCCCCTCCACGTCGAAGAGGCAGGGCGTCCCGAAGTCGGTGCCGACCTCCTCGCCGTTGACGATGAGCGTGGTGCAGTCGCCGGTGGCGGGCACTTCCAGCACCGCATAGTCGCGGTCGCACACGAGTTCCGCCTCGTAGCGGTATTCCGCGCAGGCGCGCGTCGCCTTCTGCAGTTCGCGCTGCAGCGCCTCCGCCGTCCCCTTGCCGACAAGGCGCCTTTCCGTCTCGCCCGCCTCCTGCGCATAGAGGGTGTATTCTATCATAACATCTTGCAGTTCAGGAAGTTCATACTTGAAGAGCGGGGCGTCTGCCGTTTCCATGCCGAAGAAGAGGACGAGCAGTTGCTGCGGGCGCAGTTTCACGCGCACGCCGTCCGCCGTCTCCTCCGGCTGGAAGAGCCTGTTCGTCCACGGATCGTAGATGAACGCCGCGCCCGCGACGGGCCTGGAGACCACCGTCTCGATCGTGTGAAGCCCCTCGTTGAGGAGGAAGACGCGTTCGTGGCCGTCGGGCATCCGCAGGCAGTGGAAGCGCAGGTCGGGCGCGGACGCCATCTTCAGATGCGGCGGGCAGATCCCCTTGACGCAGGCAGGCAGTTCCGCTGTCGTGACCAGCCGGAGGCGGCTGTCGGCGAGACGCGCGTCAGCGCCCTGCTCCGTCCGTGTGGGGCGCCTGTCCGTCAACAGCACGGGCACGCCCGCGTCGGCAAAGCGCATCAACGCCTCCAGCAGGGCCGCAGGCATCGCGTCGGCGCCCGGCAGCACGAGGCAGCTGAAGGAGACGCCGCTCTCCCACAGGCGTCCGTCCCGCGCCTCCGCGTTCTGCAGCATGTCGAGCGAGAGGAAGTCGAAGTCGAGATTGGCGCGCGTGAGCGCCATGGCGGGTTCCGTCATGTCCTGCGCGGCCGCGTCCAGCCAGGCGCACTCCGCGTTGTAGAAGACAGCCACGTCGGGGACGTGGGTTCCGCCGCAGAGGAGGTCGGCCGTCCGCTGGACATGCGCCACCAGGGCCCCGAAGGCGCGGTATTGCGGGTTGAAGCCTGCGCCGTCGAAGGAGGGCGGCAGGAAGGTCGTGCAGTAGCCGGGCGGGAGGGACGAGAAGTCCAGATCGCCGCGGGCGGCGCCCTCCCTGAAGCAGGTGGGGACGACCATCGAGAAGGCGTGCGGCACGAAGTAGTTGACGCCGTTGACGAGGCAGAGGTTGAAGATGGCGCGCATTGTCGCGAGGCCCGCCGTCCAGCCGTAGCCGCCCATGACCTCCGCCATCAGGCGCCCCTGCATGCGCGGGTTGTGGGCCGCCAGGGAGGAGCCAAGGTGCCCGAGCGTGTATTGGTAGAAGGCGGCGTTGGCGCGCCCGCGCTCGTCGTCTTCGCGCACATGGCCGGCGCGCGGGATGCCTGGCACCATCTGGTTGAGGACGAAATCGATGCCCGCCATGTCCTGCCCGTCCATCGTGCGCAGGAGGTGGCCGCAGCCGAAGCCCATGTAGAGATGCGCGGTCTCGTCTTCGAGATAGTGGCCGATGTACTGGACGCCGTGGGCGTGGCACCACGCGCCGATCTGCCGCGTGAAGTTGTCGCGCCAAAGGCGTGTGATGACATTCATGTAGGCCAGCTGGTAGCGCTCGCTGGCGCCCTGCACGTCGTTCCAGAGGGCGGGCAGGTTTGCGACAACCTCCTCGCGGCCGACGCCGAGTTCGGCCGCAAGGCGCGACGGCATGTCGTCCCACCACGCCACCAGCTGCTTCAAGTTGCCCAGGCGGTTGTGCTTGAAGTGCTCGTCGTAGTCGCCGTTGCAGTTGCCGAAGCCCGGCTCGTCGGTGAAGAAGCCCTTGAAGGTCTTGCCGAAGTGCCGCCCGCAGTGCGCATACATCTTCTCGTAGATCTCGTCGATCAGATGGCGGCAGGATTCCTTTGAAAGCATCGAGATGTAGCGGCTCCAGAAGCCCTGCCGTTCAGGGGCGGCGTTGATGATGAAGAAGACGCGCCAGAGCCCCTCGCCGAGGGCGATGGGCAGAAGGCCGTCCTGCGCGCCGCCAAGCACCACGGGGCCGGGCAGGCAGGCGCCCGTCTCCTCGTCGCGGCGATATGCCACCGCCTCCAGAAGCGTCTCGCCCGCCGACATCGGCGGCAGATAGAGCGCGCCGTACTGTGGGCCGGCGACGTCCACCGCCGAGGCGCGCAGGTTCTTCTGCCGGAAGCGCGCGTTTTCAGGCTGTTTCAGCGTGTTGTTGGCGCAGCCTGTGGGGACGTGCGAATCGTCCAGCAGCCAGACCTCCATCCCGAGCTCCTCCGCCTTGGCGAAGAGGCGCTCCAGCAGCGCCCACCAGCGCTCCGTGTTGAACCAGTCGCCGCCGCGGTCCTCGATCGTCACGCCGCGGATGCCGCTGGCGCGGATGGACTCCAGGGCGCGGCAGAGCGTCTCCGGCGGCTCGCCCGCATACCACAGGAAGGGCATGAAATGGTTCGCCGTGCGGTTCTCCAGGACGGTTTTCAGGTCGCTCATGGCTTGGTCGGCTGTTGGGCTGCGGGCTTGAAGGTCGGAATCTTCTTGATGGTGGCGATGACCTGCTCGGGGGAGATGAGGCGCGTGCATTCGAACTGGCGCTCGTCCCCCTTGTGGCGCGGGCACCACAGGAAGTCGAAATGGTCGAAGTTCTCGCGCATGTCGTTCCAGCAGGAGTGGCAGGTGTGGTAGTTGATGATGCGGTACGGCGTGGCGAATTCGTTGGTCGGGTGCGTGAAGCCGGAGATCATGATGACCGGGACTTTGCATCCCCAGGCGAGCCAGCTGAGCCCGGAGCTGAGACCGATGAAGAAGTCGGCGTCCTTGATGAGGTCGATCCGTTCCTGAAGGGGCAGCTGACCGGTGAAATCTTCAACGCCGTAGGGAATATGGTTCCAGTTCAGCCCGGTGCCGTGGACGCGGTCGCGGTCGATGCAGAGCACGCGGTATCCGTTGTCCTTGAGAAATTTGACGACTTCATACCAGCCGTAGGGGTTGTTCCAGTATTTCGCCTGGCTGGAGCTCTGGGCGGCGATGCAGACATATTTTTCCTTGATTTTGCGCGGAGCGGAGAGGTCGAAGCGCGGGGGCTCGTCGGCGGGATCCACGCCGAGGATGTAGCCGGCGGTGCGGTGGAGCCCGATGTAACGGAAGTCGATGGGCTGGTTGTCCACGTCGCCGCGGAAAAACAGTCCCATATAATACGAAGCGTAGGGGTTGTATTTCACGGTTTCTTCCGGGGTGATGAACGTGATATCGGGATACTGGTCCTTGACGAGGGCCGCGATCCAGGGAGTCATGACGCAGATGAGTTTGCATTTGTGCTTTTTCTGGAAGCGCTCGACATAGCTGAACCAGCCGATGGAATCGCCGATGGTGCCGACGGGGAGCTGGACCATGACTTCCTTGTCCTTCAGGTCCATGTCATGTTCGAAGATGGGCTTTTCATTGCCTTTTTCATGGATAATGAGACGGAACTTGATATAAAATTTCTTGACGGAAGTCACGAAAGAGCCGGGCTGGGTGTCGGCACTGTAAAGGATCACACCTGTGTCGATGTCGAGGAAAGTGACGTGATAGGTCTTCTCGTTCTGCGGGAAGAGGATGCGGATGCCGTGGTTGAAATCGAACTTGATGCCTTCGACGGCATCGAGGACAGGGATCTGCGGGATCTCGCCGTAGATGGATTTCTGTGCATTCGGGGGACGCTTCTGTCCGGGAGCAAGGTCGGGATCGCCCGTGCTTTTCAGCGGAATGTCAGGGGCAACCGGAGTGTTTACACTGATGTCTCCGGTGGAATCGACAAAGGTAGGGTTGATGGTGAAATCCGGCATGAATCTGTTTCCTTATCTGTTAGAGTTTTCATTCTTCTTACCATTTCCGGAAAATATAACATTTAAAAAAATAAAAATCAAATCAAAAGAAGAAATTTCAAAACAAAAAAACGAAAAACAACTGACCATGCGTGGGGGGGGTCGGCACAGCGCGAACTGATACGGAGAACGCGCACTGCATGGAATGAAATCACCGGTCCAGACGCAAT